>JAZOSG010000046.1:0-16663 GCA_045657005.1 Faecousia sp. | reverse complement strand
TAGAACTTTCTCTTGTTCTTACGGGCAGCTTCAGACTTCTGCTTACGCTTCAGGCTGGGGCTGACATAATGCTCGCGCTTCTTAACTTCGGCAATAACGCCCTCCTTTGCACAGCTACGCTTGAAACGGCGCAGAGCGCTCTCCAGAGATTCGTTTTCCTTAACGCGAATTTCAGACATGGTTTTCCCTCCCTCCGATGGCATCCGGCTAAATCCAGGATGCGTTCAGGGCCTGAATATCAGGCTTGAATATTATACGCCGATTTACCCAAATTGTCAAGCAGGATTTCCGGGTTTTTTATCTGATTATGGAAAATTCCTTACTTAACGATCAAATTGACCAGCTTATTCTTGACAACGATGGTCTTGATGATAGAGCCGCCCTGCTTTTCCAGGAACTTGGCGATCTTCTCATCCGCTAGCACATTTTTGACGACCGTATCATTGTCCAGGTCCGCTGCCATCTGGACAGTACCGCGCATCTTACCGTTGACCTGAGCTGCCATGGTGATCTCCGTATCCTTGCACTTCTCCTCACTGTAAGTGGGCCAGCTTTCATAGGCGATGGTCTTATCATGTCCCAAAACCTGCCAGATCTCCTCACCCACATGGGGGATGATACAGGAGATCATCTTGATAAAGCCCTCGGCATACTCTCTGGGGCAGGTGCCGTTCTTATAGACCTCATTGACGAATACCATCATCTGGGCGATGGCGGTATTGAAGCCCAGCGCCTCAAAGTCAGAGGTTACCTTCTTGACGGTCTGGTGATAGATCTTGGTCAGCTTGCCGTCATCGGTATCTGTGATGTTTGCAGGCTCTGTGAAGAAATTCCAGACACGGTTGATAAACTTCTTGGCGCCGGCAACGGCAGTGGTGCTCCAGGGCTTGGACACCTCCAGCGGTCCCATGAACATCTCGTACAGGCGCAGGGTGTCCGCACCGTACTGGCGAACAACATCGCTGGGATTGACCACGAATTCCGGGAAACGCTTACCCATCTTGATGCCGTTCTCGCCAAGGATCATGCCCTGGTGGACCAGCTTCTTGAAGGGCTCCTTGACAGGAGACAGTCCGTTATCATAAAGGAAACGGTTCCAGATTCTGGAGTACATCAAATGTCCCACCGCATGCTCAGGACCGCCTACATAAAGGTCAACAGGCATCCAGTGCTTCAAAAGCTCGGGATCGCAGAAGGTCTTTTCATTCTTGGGATCGATATAGCGCATATAGTACCAGGAAGAGCCTGCAGAGCCGGGCATGGTAGAGGTCTCACGGGTACCCTTGATGCCGTTCTTCTCGTACTGCTTCCACTCGGTGGCGTTCTCCAGAGGTGCCTTGCCGCCCTTGCCCTTATAGTCCTCCAGCTCCGGCAGGATCAGCGGCAGTTCCTCGTCCGGCAGGAAATAGGTCTTACCGTCCTCAGTATACACGCAAGGAACCGGCTCGCCCCAGTAGCGCTGACGGGCAAAGATCCACTCTCGGAAATGGTAGTTGTTCTTTCTTCTGGCAACGCCCGTCTTTTCCAGCTTGCAGGTGATCGCCTCCTTGGCTTCCTCCACCGTCAGACCGGTGAACTCCTCGGAGTTAATAAGGCGGCAGCCCTTGCCCAGATAATCCTGCTTTTCAAAAGCACATTCGCTGACATCCCGACCCTCGATAACCTGGATCATGGGGATGTTATGCACCTGGGCATACTCAAAGTCACGCTGAACGTGGCTGGGAACTGCCATGACAGCACCGGTGCCGTAGCTTGCCAGAACGAAATCGCCGATGAACACAGGGACTTCCTTACCGTTAACAGGGTTAATGGCATAGACACCCTTCAAAGGACAGCCGGATTTGGTCTTGTTCAGCTGGGTGCGGTCCATGTCGCTCTTCTTCACGGATTCGTCGATGTACGCCTGAACCTCTTCCTTATTGTGCACCCGATCCATAAGGGACTGAACGATCTTACCGTCAGGTGCCAGAACCATGAAGGTGATACCGTAGATGGTCTCGATACAGGTGGTGTAGATGGAGAATTCGCCGCCGCCTACCAGCTTGAAGTCCACCTCCACGCCGGTGGATTTGCCGATCCAGTTACGCTGGATCTCCTTGGTGGATTCAGGCCAGTCGATCTCCTCTAACCCTTCCAGCAGTTTTTCGGCAAAGGCAGGCTGGTCGATGACCCACTGCATCATATTCTTCTTGACCACAGGGAAGCCGCCGCGCTCAGATTTGCCGTCGATGACCTCGTCATTGGAAAGCACAGTACCCAGCTCTTCGCACCAGTTGACAGGCATTTCGATCCGCTTGGCGTAGCCCGCCTCGTAGAGCTTCTTGAAGATCCACTGGGTCCACTTATAGAAATCGGGGTCAGATGTAGCGATGCACTTGGACCAGTCATAGTCAAAGCCAAGCTCCTTGAGCTGATTGGAGAAGGTCTTGATATTTTCCTGGGTAAAGCCATTGGGATGGTTGCCGGTGGACACCGCGTACTGCTCCGCAGGCAGGCCAAAGGAGTCATAACCCATGGGGTGCAGCACATTGTAGCCCTGCATCCGCTTCATACGGGACATGATATCCGTAGCCGTATAGCCCTCAGGATGACCTGCGTGCAGACCCACGCCGGAGGGGTACGGGAACATATCCAGAACATAGTATTTGGGCTTGGAGAAGTCCCACACATCTGTATGGAAGGTGTCGTTTTCCTCCCAGTATTTGTGCCATTTGGCTTCAATGGCGGAATGATCGTAATTCATGGTCTTTTCTACCTCTCAATCCGGTGTAACAATATCGCTCAGGTCGATCTGCTGGGCATCTGCCCACAGCCGCTCCAGGGCGTAGAATTCTCTTGCTTCTTCCGTAAACACATGCACCACCACACTGCCGAAATCCAGCAGCTCCCAGGTGTTGCCCCGGTGTCCCTCACGACCCAGCATCGGCTCGCCCAGCTGCTCAAACACATACTCAGCATGGTCGCACAGGGTCTTGACATGGGTGTTGGAGGTGCCGGTGCAGATGATGAAATAATCCGCAAGGCTTGAGATCTCATCGATCTTCAGCAGCTTGATGTCCATGCCCTTTTTGCTGTCCAGAGCCTTTGTGACCTCGTAAGCTACTTCTTTTGCTGTTAACATAGTATCATCCTTTCAAAGGAACATTTTTCTTATTGCTTTCCAGCCAGGCAAGCGCCTCCCGGGAGCCGGGGGATATCTCCCTGCCCTCCCGGCGCAACACCTCAAGGGTCATTTCAAGCCCCATTTTCAGTGCGCCGTCAAGATCGGTGCAGGCAAGCCTGCGCAGCTCCTCAACGCCGTCAAAATCCCGGTTTGGCTCCATATAGTCTGCCACATAAATGATCTTTTCAAGCGTATTCATATCCGCTTTGCCGGTGGTATGGCTGCAAATGGCGCTGACCACCGCGTCGTTTTCTCCGAAGATCCTCTGCGCCACCAGACTTCCGGTAAGGGCGTGGAGGGTCTTGGGATTTTGGATGGAAAAATTGTCTAAAATTATACCATACGCCTTGCACAAAGTCAATTGCAGAGGACCGTCCAACGCTTTTGTGATATCATGCAGCAGCGCGGCTCTTGCGGCATCGGTCTCATTCTCGCCCCAGATCTGTGCCAGCCGGATCGCCGTATCCCGGCAGCCCAGCACATGGTTGACCCGGTCAGGCTTGAGAAGGCTTACCACTGCCTGTTCCAGTTTATCCATGGTAAGGCCACGCAGATCACGGTCTATACCGTACAAGCCGTTTTTGCGGATATAGTCGGACACCGCCGGCAAGAGAAATTCATCTGCGCAGCCAAAGCAAAACATACGGCGCAGGTTTGAAGAGGAAATGGCTGTTACGGGGTTTTCCGGCGTATAGACCTTGGCGCCTTTTTCTTCCAGCGCCGTCTTTTGCCGGGCAACCGCAGCCTTTTCGTTTCGCTCACCTCTATAGAGCACTGCAAGGGAAGCGTTTTTCAGGATCCTGTCCGTATTGCGCCAGGTGTCAAAGGACACAAACATATCTGTTCCCATGAGCAGGATCAGCTCCCCATCGGGGTACTCCCCTGCCAGCTGCTCCACCGTTTCATAGGTGTAGCTGACACCGCCGCGGCGCAGCTCCAGATCAAGCACCCGGATCTTTTCCTGTCCTGCAAAGCACATTTGCAGCATTTTTAGCCGCTGTTCAGCTGTTGCCGATGCCGCAGCAGGCTGCTTATGGGGCGGTATGCAGGCGGGGATCACCAGAAGTTCATCCAAGCGCAGCGCCTGACAGGCGTACTGCGCCGCCTGAACATGTCCTGCATGCGGCGGATCAAATGTGCCGCCGAATATACCGATCCGCTTCATAGTGCTCCCCCCTCAGAAATGATTACTGATTCTCTCTGAGCTGACGCTCCCGCTCCCGTTCGATCGCCTTATCGATCGCCTGCTGACGGAAATACTCGTTGCGCTGCTCACGCACTTTCTTTGCCGCCTGGCGGCGTGCCTGAGCGCCCTTGCGAACAGGATTGGATCTTGCTACCGTGACCGCTTTTTTCTTTGCCCGTCCCGTTTCGTTGCGCTGCTGCTGCAGCTTTTCACTGAAACGGTAGATAACGAACTTTGTGCCGATCACCGCAACGCCGTCGGCACCAGTGACCTCACAGATGGCATCACTGACCTCCCGGGGGGTCATCATAGCACCCTCCAGAACCTTGCCTTTGACCAGCTCACGGGCGGTCAGCTGCGTCTCTGCTTCGGCGATGACCGCTTCTGTCACGCCGCCCTTGCCCACCATCAGGGTGGTATCCAGGGTATTTGCCTGGGCACGCAGCTCTGCCCGTTCCTTACTTGTCAGCATAGCCTGCCTCCTTCATCTTCTCATAAAACAATTTTAATGCGTTTGCCCGGTGAGAAACTTCATTCTTTTCCTCCGGGCTCAGTTCTGCAGTGGTCTTACCCAAAGGGGGATAGTAAAAAATAGGGTCATATCCAAAGCCGTTTTCACCCACCGGCTCACGGGTCAGTTCACCGTGGATCTCACCCCGTGCCTGGATGGTCTGTCCCTGAGGCGTCACAAAGGTGATGACGCAGACGAATTTTGCCTGACGCTGATCATCGGGAACATCCTGCATATTTTTCAGTAGCAGCAAAAGTCTTCCCCAGTCGTCCAGGCTTTCATCAAAGCCATATCTTGCCGAATAGATCCCCGGCTCACCGTTTAACGCATCCACTGCAATGCCGGAATCATCCGCCAGCGCAGGAAGGCCTGTAGCCTGCATCACCGCATTCGCCTTTAAAAAGGAATTCTCCTCAAAGGTCGTGCCGGTCTCCTCCACATCGATGTCCACACCAAGCTCACTTTGCAGCACCAGCTCAATACCGAATTTCTCGGTAATCTTGCTGATCTCTACAAGCTTGTGCGGATTTTTACTTGCCAATACGACCTTCATTACAGCAACGCCTCCACAAAGTCCCTAGCTTCAAAGGGCATCAGATCATCCGCCTGCTCACCCACGCCCACAAACTTGACAGGGATCTGCAGCGTATCTGCCACCGCGATGACGATACCGCCCTTGGCAGTGCCGTCCAGCTTGGTCAAAGCGACAGCGGTGACACCTGCGATCTCCTTAAACTGCTTTGCCTGAATAAGACCGTTCTGACCGGTGGTGCCGTCCAGCACCAGCAGCACTTCCCGGGCTGCCTGGGGCAGTTCCCGTTCCACGATGCGGCTGATCTTATTCAGCTCGTTCATCAAATTCTGCTTGTTATGCAGGCGGCCTGCGGTATCAATGATGATCACATCCGCGCCCTTTGCCTTGGCAGACTGGATGCCGTCAAACACCACAGATGCCGGGTCTGCCCCCTCATGCTGGCGCACAATAGACGCGCCTGCCCGATCAGCCCAAATTTCCAGCTGATCCGCAGCAGCGGCACGGAAGGTATCCCCTGCTACCAGAAGGACACTCTTCCCCTGCTTTGTCAGCTGCGTGGTGATCTTTCCAATGGTGGTAGTCTTTCCCACGCCGTTGACACCGATGACCAGGATCACAGAGGGTTTTGTCTGCAGATCAAGGGCGGTACTGCCCACATCCAGCATATCCACCAGGATCTGCTTAAGGGCAGCTTTTGCTTCCTCAGTGGTCTTCAAATGCTGCTCCCGGACTGCCTTACGCAGACGCTCCACCGCTTTTACAGCAGTCTCTACGCCCAGGTCTGCCAGGATCAGACTCTCCTCAAGCTCGTCGTAAAAATCGTCGTCGATCTCGGAAAAGCCAGAAAAGACGCTGCCCAATGTGTTGCTCAAGGCATCTCTGGTCTTTGCCATGCCTGCCTTGATCTTATCAAAAAATCCCATAACTACTCCTTTATCCTACATAAACCCGAAGATTGCCACACCACTGACATCTGTCACCGGTTCGCAATGACACTGGGTTTATTCCATAATGCCCAGCTGCTGCTCCATCTGGTTCAGATCCAGACGCAGCAGTTTGCTGACACCCTGCTCCTGCATGGTCACACCGTAGAGCACATCGGATGCCTCCATGGTGCCGCGGCGGTGGGTGATGACGATAAACTGGGTCTTGGCACTGAGGTTGCGCAAATAGTTGGCAAACCGCTCCACATTCCGGTCATCCAGTGCTGCGTCGATCTCGTCGAGCAGACAGAAGGGTGTGGGACGCACCTTCAGAATTGCAAAGTACAGCGCCGTCGCCACGAACGCCTTTTCGCCGCCGGACAAAAGGGTAATGGTCTTGACCTGCTTTCCGGGAGGCTGCACCCGGATCTCGATGCCGCAGGTCAGCGGCTCCTCCGGATCCTCCAGCACCAGCTGACCCTTACCGCCACCGAACATCTCTTCAAAGACGATGCCGAAATGGTGGTCGATCTTCTGGAATTCCGCAACGAAGATGGCTGTCATTTCCTGGGTAATATTGCGAATGATGGTTTCCAGCTCACGCTTGGAATTAAGCACATCGTCACGCTGGGATACCAAATACGAATACCGCTCATTGACCCGTGCGTATTCCTCGATGGCACCCAGGTTGGGCGTACCCAGAGCAGAGATCTTCCGCTTCAACTCCGCAATGCGCCGGTTACCGGCAGCAACGGACTCGATTTCGCCCCGCTTCTGCACCGCAGTACCGGGGGTCAGCTCGTAGAAGTCCCACAGCTTATCAACGATCTGTTTTTCCTCCATATCGGCGGAATTCTTCTTATTCTCCAGACGGGCGCACTCACGCTCCATATCCAGGATGTACTTACTCTTTTCCTGGGCTTCACGCTCGGAACGGGTCTTGGTCGCCTCCGCCTCGGCGCGCTGGGAAAGAGCCGTTTCCATGCCGGCACGCATCCGCTGGGTCTCCTCGTCGTTACTGCGCTGCTTTTCCTCCAGTGCCCGGATCTGGTCGGCATACTGCTGATTTTCTGCACGGAACGCTTCGATCAGCGTCAGCTTTTTATCCCGGTCGCCTTCCATATCCGCACGCAGCGCCGTCAAGTCGGTAATATGGTTTTCGGCAGTATTCTTTTCTGCCTCCAATGCCGCCTCGTCCGTTTTGAGTGCGGTCATCTTATCGGTAACCTCGGACATTGCCTCAGACGCGTCCTGCTGGCTGCCCTCAAGGGTAGCAATGCGCAGCTTTGTCTCCTCCAGCTGGGTGTTGTAGACCTGCAGCTTTGCCATTTGGGCGGCATAACGCTCCCGGTCGCCCCGGTCTCTTGCGTCCAGGGATTCCTTTTCACGGCGGGCAGATTCCATAGCTTCGCTGATCGCCTGCACCATGATCTCATGCTGCTTTTCCTGTCCCTGAAGCCGGAGGACCTGATCCTCTGCCTCCCGGAGCTGATCTCTGGCAGCGCTAAGCTGGAATTCCACCTGATCCACAGCACGCTGGGCTTCCTGCAATTCGCTTTCGCAGGCGCTAAGCTTGCTTTCCAGTTCCTTTTCCTGTGCCGTCAGCTTTTCCAGCTCATTGGCACGGCTTAGAATACCGGATTCCTTATTGACAGAACCGCCGGTCATGGAACCGCCGGGGTTGACCACCTGACCGTCCAGGGTGACGATCTTGAACCGGTTGGCATATTTCTTCGCCATGGCAATGGCAGCGTCAATGTCCTCGACGATCACGATCCTGCCAAGCAGATTGTCCACGATCCCCTGGTAGCGCTTTTCTGTGGTCACCAGCTGGGATGCCAGTCCCACAAAGCCACGGCAGCTTTCCAGTCCGTTTTCCTTAAGCTCCTTGCCCCGGATCACGGAAATGGGCAAAAAGGTTGCACGACCGCCACCGGTACGCTTTAGGAAAGAAATAGCAGCTTTGCCGTCCTGCTCGCTGTCCACTACCACCTGCTGCATAGCACCGCCAAGGGCGATCTCAATAGCAACAGTGTATTCGTCGTCCGTGCGGATCAGCCGGGACACAGGCCCATGGATGTTGCGCAGCGCACCCCGCTGCGCTTCCTGCATGACCATACGGACGGATTTTTGGTAATTCTCAAAATCACGCTCCATGGCGCGGAAAACACGGGTCTTTGCCTTGACACTGTCCAGCTTTGCGGTCAGATCACGCACTTGCTGGCTCAGCTCGTCCCGGCGCTTTGCCCGGGTGGTCTGGCGCAGGGTATAGCCGGAAATGGTGTTGTTGGCAGCGGTGACCTCGTCCTGCGCCTTGCGCAGCTCCTTGCGGCACTGCTCCATGGCGGTGCGCGCATCTTCCTCCCGGGCGGTACCTGCTTCCAGGTCGCTATTCAGCTGTTCCAGGCGCTGAGCCGTTTCCTGACGGCTGCTCTCCAAGCCACGAAGGTCTGCCTCTCTGCCGGCGATATCTGCCGTCAGAGTGCTCTCCTTTGCACGCAGCTCCAAAAACTGCCGGGTAATACCCTGGGCGCTGGCAGTCATAGCGGTCAGCTCCTGCTGCAGTGCATCCAACGCCTGGCGCTTCTGGGTCAGCTCCAGATCGATCTGGGTGATCCGCTGTGCGGTCTGCTCCAGCTGGGCGGTGATACCGCCGCTGCGATCCTCCTGTCCCTGGATCTCCTCATGGATCCGGGTGATATTATCCTCATTGTTCTGGATATTTCCTTGCAGAATGGCGATCTGGCCATCGATCTGCTGATGGGTAGACTCCAGAAGGTTCACCTGGCTGCGGATGCTCTCCAATTCACCGTCCCGGTGACGCAGCAGAGAACCCATTTCCTCCGACTGGGCGTATAGCTTGTCCAGGTCTTCATGTGCCTGTTTCAGCACGAAGGACGCGGAAGCATAGTCCTCCTCTGCCTTCTTGGCAGCAGAAGACAGCTTTTCCAGAGTGTCCAGCCATACAGCTACCTCCACTCCCTGGAGCTCTTCCTTCATTGCCAGATATTTCTTTGCCTTCTCGGACTGCTGCTTTAGGGGCTCCAGCTGCAATTCCAGCTCCGAGACCTTATCGCCGATGCGCAGCAGGTTATCTTCTGTATGGGCAAGCTTTCGCTCCGTCTCCTCCTTGCGGTGACGGTACTTGGAGATACCGGCAGCCTCCTCGAAGATCTCACGGCGGTCAGCACTTTTCAGAGACAAGATCTCGTCGATCCTGCCCTGACCGATATTGGAATAGCCCTCTCTGCCCAGACCGGTATCCATAAACATCTCATGGATATCCCGAAGACGGGCAGACTGGCGGTTGATATAGTACTCACTGTCGCCGCTGCGGTAATAACGGCGTGTGACCATGACCTCGTCCGCCTCGTAGGGCAGCGCCCGGTCCGTGTTGTCCAGAGTCAGTGTTGCTTCCGCAAAGCCCACTGCCGCACGCTTCTGGGTGCCGCCGAAGATCACATCCTCCATTTTGGCACCCCGGAGGGTCTTGGTGCTCTGCTCGCCCATGACCCAAAGGATCGCGTCAGAGATATTCGATTTGCCGGAGCCGTTGGGTCCGACGATGGCGGTAATGTCATCGCCAAAGCGGATCAAGGTCTTATCCGGGAAGGACTTAAAGCCCTGCACTTCCAAACTTTTTAAATACACAGTACAACCTCTTACCAAAATAGTATAACAAATCAATTTATTATACCGGTAAATATCAAAAAATGCAAGTCTTTATCCCAGGTTTTTCCTCCGGGAAAATGCGTCCGGAAATTGACAAAGGCACTGCGGTTCTTTATAATAAATAAAAAAGGAGTGAAGCTTATGGAAATGGTCCTACTGACTGCTCTGGGCGTTGGCGGCGCGACTGTCTTCGGCTCAGTGCTCGGCTTTGTTTTTAAGAAAATTTCTCACCGGTTCAGTGATATCGTTCTGGCTTTTGCCGCCGGTGTCATGCTCTGTGCTGCGGTGACCGAATTGATCCTGCCGTCGCTGGAATACAGCAGCGCCAGTCCCATCCTGACCACCATTGCCGGTGTTTTCAGCGGCGCACTGTTTCTGAATGTTCTTGACAAGCTGGTACCCCATCTGCATCGGCTCGCCGGTGTGGATCAGGAGTCGCATCCGGAGGGCAGTGCCAAGCTGAACAAGGTGCTGCTGTTCGTTATGGCGATCGCCATCCACAATCTGCCCGAGGGCATTGCTGCCGGCGTAGGCTTTGGCAGCGGCAATGACGCACACGCCTTTACCATTGCGGCAGGTATCGCACTGCAGAACATCCCGGAGGGTATGGTCATCATCGGTCCTATGCTGGCTGCCGGTATGAGCCCGGGACGCACCTTCGCCTGCGCCCTCGCTACCGGTGTTGTGGAGGTTTTGGGTACGCTGCTGGGGTACTTTGCCGTCAGTCTTTCCTCGGTGATCTTACCCTTTGCACTGGCGTTTGCAGGCGGCACTATGCTGTATGTGATCAGCGATGAAATGATCCCCGAGACCCATCACAACGATGCCCGGGGCGTTACTTACTCGCTGCTGGCAGGCTTTTGCCTGATGCTGCTGATGGGCTACTTTTTGGAGTGAGCTTTGAGGGCTAAGGCCCTTCGCTACAGTATCGATATACGAAGAAAACGGCGCGGTGCTGATGCACCGCGCCGTGGTTATTTTACTTTGCTTTCTTTTCTTCCTTCAGGGTGTTCTTCATGGTCTTGTAGTTCAGATAAGCTTCGGTCTTCTTCCACTTGTTCTTACCCAGAATCCACAGCACCAGCGCGCCTGCAAACAGGATCCATGCAACGATCATAATGACCCGGGCAGTCACCACCAGAGGCAGGGTCTGCGCCTTGATAACTGAGTCAGGGCCGATGCCGTTCATGGCGGAGGAGTTTGCCAGAGCATACAGGTTGTGGTGGCAAGCCTCACGCATAGCAGAAACGATCACAGGATCATTTTCGTACTTAGGCAGCTCGTTGTTGATATTGGGCAGCATAGCATCATAAGTGGTAGTGCCTGCCAGGACACCGTCAGCGCCGGTGACCATGGGGGTGATAACATTATCGGTAATGGACATACCGTTGTTGCCCCACTCTTTACGCATGATGTTGGTCATCAGGCCCTTCACACCGCCGGACCACACAGCGCCCCAGCGGGTGTAAGCAGTCATAACGCCGTTAGCGCCACTTTCCTCAAACGCAGCCTGGTAAGCCTTCAGGTAAATTTCCCGGGCAGCCTGCTCATTCAGCCAGACACCCAGACCGATACGGTCCTGCTCAGAGTCGTTCAGCGCGAAGTGCTTGATAACCACATCCACGCCCTTCTCCTGGATGCCCTTGACCTCGGCAGCGCAGATTCTTCCGGAGAGGAAGCCGTCCTCGGAGTAGTACTCGAAGTTTCTGCCGCCGTAGGGCATACGGTGCATATTGGCACCAGGGCCGTACAGGCAGGCAACATCCGCTGCCAGGCAGTCATTACCGATGATATTACCGACCTGGTACATCAGCTCGGTATTGAAGGTGGCTGCCATCACATCCTCAGAGGTGAAAGCAGTGGTGTCTACGCCCAGAGTAGAGCCGAACAGGGTGACGGTCAGACCCTGAGGTCCGTTCTCGTCACGGGAGCCGGGTGCCTGAACGGATTCGGCAGGCATTCTCCAGTGGAAGCTGTCACCGATCAGGGCGACCATCTCATCGTAGGTCAGCTGATCCAGCAGCTGCTCCCACTTGGGATCGTCGTAGTCAAGGCCGATCATCTCCACCAGCTTCACGCCGTTCTTTGCACCCATGGTGGGCATCTCAACAGGCTCATAATCCTCGGCGTTATAACGGGTCTGCTGCAGATCCTTGATCAGCATATCGGTCAGCTGCAGAACGATCTGCTCGTCGGAGGGATAGGTGCCGGTCCAGTCGTTACGGGACAGCCAGGTCACGCTCTGACCCTCGGTGCCCTCGTACAGATTGGGATCAGCCAGAGACAGCTGGCTTGTGATCTCCGTGCCGTTGGCAGAGGTGGCGTAGGTAGTGCTGTCAAGCGCAGCTTCTGTGTGCTTGTAGGTCAGTGCAGCATTGCCGTCAGTATCCATACGGCCTTCGGTGGTCTCCACAGTGTAGCCCTTGGCAGCCAAGATATTGTTGGCAGCGTTGTGGGCGTCGGTGGCAACGGTCAGGTAGTAGTCGCCTGCATCCAGGATGTAGGTCTTGGCACCGTAGGTGTCAAAGGAAGCCATGTCCCGCTTGTCAACATAAACGGTAACGGTCTCGGATGCACCGGGCTCCAGAATATCCGTCTTGCCAAAGCCGATCAGCTGGACAGCAGCCTTTTCGACCTTGTTTTCCTTGTCGTAATCGGTATAGGGGGACTGGGCGTAGACCTGAACGGTCTCCTTGCCCTTCATACTGCCGGAGTTGGTAACGGTAACAGTGACCTCAAACCGGTCAGTCTCGGCATTGTAGACCACCTGCATATCACTGTAGTCAAAGCTGGTGTAGCTCAGACCATGGCCGAAGGGGAAGGCGACCTCGTTGCCGTAGGCATACTCGCCTGCGTTGCCGGTACCCATAACATAGTCTTCATAACGGGTCTCGTAATACTTGTAGCCCACATAGATACCTTCCTGGTAGATCAGGTAGGTCTCTGCGTAATTGGGGATATTCACGCCATCGTAACCGCCGTAGGTCACAGGGATAGCGTTCTTCATAGCAGGGGCAGAGAAATTGTCATAGCAGTAGGTGTCCACCAGAGAGCCGGAGGGATTGACCTTGCCTGCCAGAATGTCGGTAACTGCATTGGTGCCGTATGCGCCAACACCGCCGATCCACAAAACCGCGTCGACGCTGTACTCGTTACCCTTCACGAAATCCACCTGCAGGGCATTGGAGGTGTTGATCAGCACAATGATAGATTTGACCTTGCCGTCAGCCTTCAGCTGTGCGGCGGCAGCCATCATATCCTTTTCGTTCTGATCCAGCTGCAGATAATCCTGCTTGGCATCCGCGCCCTCGCCGCCGATACGGGACAGGGTGATAATAACTGCGTCGCCGTAGGTCTCGATGGAATTCTTCACTTCATCGGTGTAGACGCTCCAGGGAGCCTCGCCGATGTTGAAGGAGCCCATCAGTGCGGCAGTCTCGCCGGCACCTGCGTCACGGGAGTAATTGGCACCCTCGCCGACGGTATAGAAGTCCCACAAGGTGGGGTTGACTTCAAAACCGGACTTTTCCAGCGCGACCTTCAGGCTGTCTGCCTTGGAGGCATCCACATTACCGGAGCCGGTGCCGCCGTAAACGATGTTTACAGAGCTGGTGGACAGGGTGCTGACCTTGGAGCCGGCTGCCAGAGGCAGTGCGCCGTTGTTCATCAGCAGGGCTGCGCCCTCTGCTTCCACCTGGTAGCAGATCTGGGCGCCGGTGTCCAGGCGATCCTGGTCAGTTTCAAAATCCAGTTCAAAATAGTTGGCATTGGGGTCTTCATTTTCCACCTGCCAGAAGGTGCCGCCCATAAACGCAGCCAGAGCATTATCAAACATATCTGCTACGATGCTCAGGGGCGTCATGATCAGCGCCAGCACAAGGCAGATGATCCCCAGGGTCTTCCACAGGGTGACCGTCTTGCGTTTTGCCTTCTTACAGGCTTTTTTCAGTTCCTTCAGTTGGGCTTTTCTTTCGTCCATAGCTTTCCTCGTTTCTGTGCTTGCGCACGGTAATTCGGCAAGCCGCGTTACCTGCCGCCTGCCGATCATTTATGAAATGTTTTGTGCTGTTTGTATTCTAACATAGCACCAAGCGCAAATCAACTATCCCCTGCTCAATTTTCCAAAATGCACAAATTTACGCACCAAAAATAGGACATTTGGCACAAAACCCGGCGTTTTGACACACAAATGACTCGTTGCAGAAATTTACAGTTTTTACATCCTTCGGGAGAAAAACCGGTGCTGTGATGCGCTGAAGACCCATTGCCTAAAAGGCATTATCTTGTAAAGCTTGCTTTTGGCTTTTCTTGTTTTTTCTTGGTTTTTCTGTATTCTTCTAAATTGCGTTTAGCTGCACGGCGTGTTATGCTCTTGACATCGTTGCCCAACAAAGGAGTGATCCGGTTATGAAAAAATTGCTGATAGCGGTAACCTCCGAGATCCTTTCCCAGGAACTGGAAAAAGTGTTTTGCCCTCGCTTTGAGGTACATACCTGCCGCACCGGAACGGATACGCTTACGCTCATAAACACAGTCCGCCCGGAGTTTTTGATCATTTATCTGTCTCTTCCGGAAATGGACGGTTTAACCGTACTGCAGCAAGCCAGCTATCATCCGTCTGCCATACTGGCGCTTACCAATATCGCAACCGATCCCATTCTGGAAGTCGCCTGCTCTGCCGGCGTTCACCGTATCATTCGGATCCCCTGCACCGTTGAGCACATCGTTGGGCAATTTGATATGATCGCAGAAAAATCCCCCTCCCTGGAAGTCTGATTCCAGGAAGGGGGATTTTATCACATTTGCATGACTGCTGTGTAACGGAACAGTTTTCCTATTCCGCTGCTATTCTTGGCGTAGAAGGTTATGTACGCTCTGTAATAACAACCGGAGGTTGCCAGGTTATACAGCACATACCCTGTATGAGACCCTGTATTGGTGTCGATCATTTGGGGGTAATCTTCCATATCGTAGATCCGCATCAGATCCCAATTGCTTCCATCATATGATCGATCTACCTCAATTGAGCTTACACCAAGCTCCTGCATCGTACCATTGGCTGTTACATCAAACCAAATCTGAAATTTTGTTGCGGTTGTTTTATACAAAAAAGTATCATGCGCTACAAAAAAAGCACTTCCTCTTGGCTGAATCTCGACCTCTGCGGAAACCGGAACGGCCAAAATCAAGCTCATTATCACAATGACACAAATAATTCGCGAGAACTTTCTCACGGTATTTTCCTCCTGTAAATCGACTCGATTATTTTGTAAAGATCTTGTTCTTCCAAGTTTGTTGCCACCAAGCTTTCTACCCCATCTTTTGCCCAAGTTGCAGACAAGTTCTCATCGTTAACAACGATTGCATGACCTGTTCCTGCAGCCTCATGCACCATCATCTCCCCAGGCACCTTTTCGTATCGCGTAGAAGTTATCTCTTCCGATATTTTGAATGTAATAGCAATATATTTATCCTCTATTACAAACTTACCGTAAATCTTTGTGTTCTCAGGCATTGGAACAACTTTTAACTCTGCCAGTTCGTATCCCTCCGGCAGCCACATAGGCACCACCGGCTCGGTCACACCCAGGCGCACCACTTCATCGTACAATTGCTGCAAGCCAGGGTTGTCCGTCTGGAAGGTATATTCATTCTGCAGATCGCCGGGGTCGTCATTCGGGGCGAAAAATTGGACAACACTATCCGTAAAGCGAACGAGCACATCAAATATATTGCTCGCGCCCACAGCTTTCGGCACAGTCGTGATCAACAGCACAACTGCCGCCACTGCTGCCGCGCTTATGTACCACCCGCGTTTCCGGATATTTCTCTTTTGTGGAATCGTTCTATCTTTATACTTTTTCCATGCATCGCTGATCTTCCGGCTGATTTCCACCGGCCGGTCAGCTTCTCTGTCTTCAAGTATACGGATGATCTCCAATACCACCTCCGATTCCGGGTTTTCCTTCTGAAGCTCTTGCTGCAGAACTGCATCCAGCTGCTGGGTCGACATCTCTTGAAACGCTTTATTCGTCATCATACTCGACCTCCTCTTCTCTACAGGCCTGCAACAGCTCCAGAATATAGGAAATCCTGGATATGAATTCGCTGTTCGTGGGTTTTCTTTGCGGTTCTTCACCGGCATATGAGAAATACCAATTCCACGCTACTTTGCTCCCACTCTCCCACGCCTGCCTGATCGCATCACGGATGGCCTGGTCTACCTGTTCTTCGGAGTTCTGCTTGCATTGAAGTGATATTTCCAGATGAATGTCATTTGCCAACGCCCGGGTTGGATCTTTGAACTGCAGCAAGATCGCCAGCTTCAAAAATTCAAAGCCCACACATTTCGTCGGCACTCCTAATTCCATAAGTACAACAATGATCGCACCGCGAAGGTCGCATTTTCCCAAGTGTCGAGCCAATAACAAAACATGGCGCAGCGTTTCGTCAATGGTGCTCCTCATATGCCCCCTCCTTCTATCTATGTGCCTTAATTATTGCATAATACATTGTCTTTGTCCATCGAAATTTATCGAAAACCCCATCCGGGGATAATTTTTTAGGCATTTTTAGTGGCCCGCTGGGGAGCGAGCCGACTGCCGCTAGCGGCGGAGAAAAAGGAGGCGAGCGAGTGGCCGCGGTCGATAAAATCGGGGGTCAGCGCAAGCCC
>JAZOSG010000045.1:0-8221 GCA_045657005.1 Faecousia sp. | reverse complement strand
GAGTGGACAGATATGTACGCCGGTTTTGCCGAGACTGCCGAAAAAGAGGGCTTCCCCGAACTGGCACAGAAGTTCCGTTTGGTGGCTGCCATCGAGAAGCATCACGAGGAGCGTTACCGCACGCTGCTGAAAAATGTGGAGACCGCACAGGTCTTTGAAAAGAGCGAGGTCAAGATCTGGGAGTGCCGCAACTGCGGTCACCTGGTGGTCGGCACCAAGGCTCCCGAGCTGTGTCCCACCTGCGCCCATCCTCAGAGCTACTTTGAAGTCCACGCCGAAAACTATTAATATGAAAGGCCCGGTACCGTTGACCAGACGGTACCGGGCTTTCCACGAAAAGAGAGAGGTTAGAAAATGAAAAAGCACACGCGATTTTTTCTGCCATTATTATAACGGAAAAATTCCGAAAGGTAAAGGGGAAAATTATTAAATAAGTATGAAGAGCGTAGAAAAATGTCGATAAAAATTGTGCACAATATACAAAAGCACCTCCGACGGTCACGCCGCCGAAGGTGCTTTTGTTATGCCTATTGCGAATTCCAGTTTATCGCTCCGATGGAGCGATAAACTGTGGACAGTTGATAGTGGATAGTTGACAGTTAAGGTGTCGCCTTCGGCGACTATTTGAATCATTTTCCGTAGGAAAATACCTCAATTGTCAACTGCTAACTGTTAACTGTCAACTTCGGGCGGTAGCTCGCTAAACTGAAATTTATTCTTCATTCAAATCTGTCTGAATGGGCTTTTTGGGCTTTCGTTTCCGGAATTTGATCAAAAGTACGATGCCCACCGCTACCAGGGCGATGACCGCCAGATAGGGAAGCGCAACGATCACAAATACAAACAGCTCTGTAAAGAAGGTGCCGAGATTTTTTAGGCTTTCCATAAAGCCGCTGCCGATCCGCTGCCAAACCGTCTCCGGCTCTTCTACCACCGTATACTCCCGAACCTCGCTCAGATTCAGATAGATGGTGCCGTAGTCCACCAGATTGTCATACAGCCGCAGCTGGGAGGTGACCTCCTCCAGCTCCGTGCGCACATCGGTCAGCCGGGATTCGATCTTCAAAAGATCTTCCATGGTCTCTGCCTTTGCCAGCAGCTCCAAAAGCCGTGCCTGCTCCGTTTCCAGTGCGGTGATGCGGCTCTGGGTGGCAACATAGGAAAGGGTGATGTCATCGGCGGTCTCATTGGTGGAGGTGATGTTGGATACCTGGGAGACCTGGTCGACAAAAGCGTCCAGCCGGTCTGCCGGGACCCGGATGGTCAGGTTGGCATACCGGTAGCGCCGGGAGGACTGGGCGCTGCCGTGGTAGACCTCCCGTTCCTCCACATAGCCGGAAAGCTCCGAGATCCGCTGATCCACCTGGGACAGCAGTGCGTCCAGATCCTCTGTCTCGGCATCGATCCAGACCTTGCGGATCAGCTTTTGATTGGGGGGTGTGGCGGTGGTGCCGGTTCCCTCTGAGGGCTTGGAAAGAGATTCCTGGGTGACAGAATCGCTGACGGCACCCATCCCGTTATCCGCAGCACCGCCGTAGCCGTCGGAAGCCTCGCTCATGGCGCCGCAGCCTGCAAGCAGGCTCACAACCAGCAGTACAGCAAGGCTCAGTGCAAACAGTTTTTTCATTAAATTAACCTCCTTTATCCTCTATGATCTCAATACGGTTTGGGTATAACACCCGGTCACTGTCCTTCAGCTCCGGGGGGTTATCGAAGTATAAGCGGATAAATTGCCGTTCCTCCAGCCGGGGATCGGCATCCAGCTCGTCAAAGCGGATCTCTGTGCGGTATACAAGGGATACCACCGCGTTATCCGGCAGCCTGCCGCCCAGAAGAACGGTGACGCAATCCTCTTCCACGGTTAAAACCGTGGCGGTCAGGATCGTTCCGTGGGCAGATTCTCCGGTAACAGAATCGCTGACAGCGCCAAAGCCGTCCCCCGGGGCATGTTCGGCAGAGCCGTTGGCAGAATCCATAGCCACCGCCCCGGGCAGCAAAAGCCAAAGCCCCACCGTAAGGCACAAACAGGCAGCCACGGCACAAAGCCCTTTCCAGGGAATTCGCTTTTTCCTGCGCAATGCATCCACCGGCGCTACCAGCTCCTCCGGCAAAAGGGTCAGAGCATCATGGATATGTTCGCCGCTGATCATAGGAAGCCCTCCTTTTTCAGATGCTCCCACAGCCCCTGCCGGGTGCGGTGGAGCAGGATCTTGACCTTGGATTCGGACATGCGGCAGTAGGCGGCGATCTGCTTGACAGAATCTAAGTAATAGTACCTGCCGATAAATACATTCCGGGCTTCTGCGCCAATGGCGCGCAGATACTGCTCGATCGCCTTGGCAAGGAGCTGGCAGTCCACCGCCTGGGTGGTGGTGTCGCCGCCGGAAACACAGCCCTCCAGCTCCTGCAGCGACAGGGCATATTCTCCGGGAGCGCGCTTTTGGCTGGTTTTCTTCCGGAACAGGTCGATGGAAATACGCCGGGTCAGCTTGCCTAAGTATGTCGGCAGCACCGCCGGTCTGTGGGGCGGCATGGAATTCCAGGCGGCAAGATAGGTGTCGTTGACGCTCTCTTTGGAATCCTCCCGGTCTGCAAGGATGTTGTAGGCGATCTTTGCCAGGTAGTGTCCGTATTTTTTGTCTGTCTGGTCGATGGCGCTCTCGTCTCTGTCCCAGTACATTGCCACGATCTGACTGTCGTCCATGGTATGCGCCCCCTCTCACTGATATTACTCGTAAAAAAACGCCTTCGGTTACAAAAATATTGTTTTGCTAATAAAAATGTCATTCCGAGCCAGTGCGCACACTGGCGTGGGAATCTCAAAGAATGACCTTATACCAAGAGATTGCGAACCAGTGACATCGGTCACTGGTTCGCAATGACAACTAGTTTAGTGCTATTGGAGCTTAGTCCACTTTGATGATGCGTCCCTGCGCCCGGGGCTTTCGCACCGGCTCGCCGGCGGCGTAGCCCAGGATACAGTTGCCAACGCCCCGAAGGGTCTCCGGCAGTCCCCACTGCTTTAACAGCGCCTTGCCCTCCGGCAGATCGAAGGTCTCCCTTGCCCGGTGGATCCAGCAGCTGCCTACGCCCAGGGCGGTGGCGGCGTTCAGCAGGTTGCCCAGAACCAGGCTGCCGTCCTCCACCCAGGTGTCCCGTTCCGGGTCGGACAGCACCACGATCACGCAGGGCGCGCCGTAGAAGGTATCGCTGCTGACACCCCGGATCTGGGTGTTCAGCCGGGCAAGGGTGTCCCGGGTCTGTTTGTCCCGGACGGCGACCATGACTACCTTTTGATTATTCAGTCCGGAGGGGGCGTAAAGCCCTGCCTCCAAAATAGCGTCCAGCACATCGTCTGGCACCTGGCGGTCGGTATATTTTTTAGTGCTGCAGCGTGCTTTTAGGGTATCAAGTGTCTGGTTCAAGGAAAGCTGCCTCCTTTTTTTCTTATAATATAAGGATACTGCAAATGCACCGGGATGTCAATGATGCGGCACAAAGACATTTGTGCGCGAAATCGCGGATTTCCTGTTGATAAATTTCAAATGTGTGCTATACTGTGTATAATTACTTTTTCTCAGGAGGTACTGAAAATGAAATATGATCGCAGCTTTAACTTTTCCGCCGGCCCTGCTATGATGCCGGAGAGCGTGCTGGAGGAGATCCGGGACGAGATGATGAATTACCGCGCAAGCGGTATGTGCGTCATGGAGATGTCTCACCGCAGTAAGGTGTTTCAGCAGATCATCGATGAGGCTGAGCAGGATCTGCGTGATCTGATGGGCATTCCCGATAATTATAAGGTGCTGTTCATCCAGGGCGGCGCGACGCTGCAGTTTTCCATGATCCCCATGAACCTGATGAAAAACGGCAAGGCGCTGTACATCGAGACCGGTGCCTGGTCCAAAAAGGCCATCGCCGAGGCAAAGAAGGTGGGCGAGGTTTCCGTGATCTCCACCAAGGATAAGAACTATACCTACCTGCCCGACTGCTCGGATCTGGATATCGACGAGGATACGGACTATGTCTACATCTGCGAAAACGAGACCATCCACGGCGTTACCTGGCAGCAGCTGCCCAATACCAAGGGCCATGTGCTGGTGGCAGACCAGTCCTCCATGTTCCTGTCCCGCCCCTGTAATGTTTCCGATTACGGTCTCATCTACGCAGGCGTGCAGAAGAATGTAGGCCCTGCCGGTATGGTGGTGGTGATCATCCGGGAAGATCTGATCCGGGACGATCTGGAGAATCTGCCGGTTTACCTGCAGTATAAGACCCATGCTGATGCCGCGTCTTTGTATAATACGCCCAACTGCTGGGCGATCTACTGCTGCGGCAAGGTGTTCAAGTACTTAAAGAGCCTGGGCGGCCTGGAGGCAATGGATAAGCTGAACCGGGAAAAGGCACAGATCCTTTACGACTTCCTGGATTCCTCCAAGATGTTCGGCGGCACGGTGGAAAAGGAAGTCAGAAGTTTGATGAATGTTCCCTTTGTTACCGGCTCCAAGGAGCTGGACGCAGAGGTGGTGGCAGCGACCAAGGCGGCAGGCTTTGATAATCTGAAGGGTCACAAGTCCGTGGGCGGTCTGCGCGCGTCTATCTACAATGCCATGCCGAAAGAGGGTGTAGAGGCATTGGTGGAATTCTTGAAAAAATTCGAGCAGGAGCATAGCTGATATGTCTGTTGTACGACCGTTTAAGGCTGTCCGCCCCACGCCGGAGCTGGCATCCAGGGTGGCGGCGCTGCCTTATGATGTTATGAACAGTGCCGAAGCCCGGGAAATGGTAAAAGGAAACCCCTGTTCCTTCCTGCATGTGGACAAAGCGGAGATCGATCTGGATCCGTCTGTCGATCTTTACGATACCCGGGTCTATGAAAAAGCGAGAGATAATCTGAATCAGATGATCGCCGAGGGCGTATTTGTGCAGGAGGAAAAGCCCTGCCTGTATATCTACAAGCAGGTGATGAACGGCAGACAGCAGGTGGGCATCGTTGCCTGTGCCTCCATCGACGATTACCGCAACAATGTGATCCGCAAGCATGAGCTGACCCGGGCGGACAAAGAACAGGACCGGATCAATCATGTGGATTACTGCGATGCCAATACCGGCCCGATCTTTCTGACCTACCGGGCACGGGCGGATATCAACGCCCAGGTGGCATCCGTTATGGCGGAAAAGCCGCCGGTCTATGATTTTGTAAGCACCGACGGCATCAGCCATACAGTCTGGGTCATAGAGGAAGAAACGGTCATCGATACGATCTGCAAGGCATTTGCCGGTGTTGAGAACCTCTACATTGCCGACGGCCACCACCGCTCCGCCTCCGCGGTGCAGGTGGGACTGAAACGCCGCCAGGCAAATCCCGGTTACGACGGCAGTGAGGAATTCAATTATTTCCTGTCGGTCATCTTCCCAGACGACCACCTGTATATCATGGATTACAACCGGATCGTCAAGGATCTGAACGGCTGCACCAAGGAGGAATTCCTTGCCAAGGTGCAGGAAAAGTTCACACTTACGCCCTATACCGGCATCGGCGCGCTGAAGCCGGAAAAGAAGCATACCTTCGGCATGTACCTGGACGGCAGCTGGCAGCTGTTGCAGGCAAAGGAAGGCAGCTTTGACGAAAACGATCCGGTTGCCCGGCTGGATGTGTCCATCCTGCAGAATAACCTTTTGCATCCCATTTTGGGGATCGGCGACCCCCGGACGGATAAGCGCATCGACTTTGTAGGCGGCATCCGGGGCTTGCAGGCGCTGTCTGACCGGGTAGACAACGGCTCTATGGCGGTGGCGTTTTCCATGTATCCTACCACTATGGAGGACTTAATGGATATTGCGGACGCGGATGCCATCATGCCCCCTAAGTCCACCTGGTTCGAGCCGAAGCTCCGCAGCGGCCTGTTTATCCATAAATTATCTGAATAAGAAAAGGGGATATCTCATTTTTTCTGAGATATCCCCTTTTTAGGGCGCAAAAAAACCGGGACAAATCCCGGTAAAAACACTTGACATGGAAGTCAGATTATGGTAAAATGGCAGTCCATACTGTGGGAGTATGCCGTTTTGGCGATAGTTCCCCTTAGCATGGATATTGTAGCACAGTGTGCGGCGGCTGTCAAGTAGGAATTTTAAAATAGCGGCAACGCACCCGTGCGTATCAAATATGTACTATATCATCCCGGCGAAAGCCGAAAGAAAGGCAGTGATGATCCATATGGAAATGGTCAGGGACGAATTGTTCGGCAAGACCATGCGTAAGTCCTACGCAAAGTACGAAGAGATCCTGGAAATGCCCAATATGCTGAAGATCCAGAAGGACTCTTACCAGTGGTTCCTGGATGAGGGTCTGCGTGAGGTCTTCAAGGATGTTGGCGTGATCTCCGATTTCTCCGGCAAGCTGGAGCTGAGCTTCCTGGATTACACCATGGAGGACAAGCCCAAGTATACCATCGAGCAGTGCAAGGAGCGTGACGCTACCTACGCAAAGCCCATCAAGGTCCGGGTGCGCCTGCGCAACACCGAGACTGAGGAGATCAAGGAGCAGGAGATCTTCATGGGAGATTTCCCCATTATGACCAATGGCGGCACCTTCGTGATCAACGGTGCTGAGCGTGTCATCGTCTCCCAGATCGTCCGCTCTCCCGGCATGTACTACGGTCACGAGGTGGATAAGTCTGACCAGCATACCTACACCGCTACGGTCATTCCTTACCGCGGCGCATGGCTGGAGTATGAAACTGACCTTTCTGACATTTTCTGGGTACGCATCGATAAGAACCGCAAGCTGCCCATTACCTGCCTGATCCGCGCCCTGGGCGTTGAGACTGATGAGCAGATCAAGGCGATGTTCGGTGAGGATCCCCGGATCCTGGCGACCCTGGAGAAGGACACCTTCAAGACCAGGGAAGAGGGTCTTTTGGAGATCTACCGCCGGCTGCGTCCCGGTGAGCCCCCCACAGTGGAGACCGCTATCTCCCACCTGGAGGGACTGCTGTTCGATGCCCACCGCTACGATGTGAGCACCGTCGGCCGCTATAAGTTCAATAAGAAGATGGACATCTGGAGCCGTATCTCCGGTCAGGAGCTGGCTGAGCCTGTTGCCGATCCCATGACCGGCGAGATCCTTGCCATGCCCGGCGAGGTTATCAGCCGTGAGCAGGCAAAGCTGCTCAGTGCCAAGGGTGTCAACGAGGCTGTGCTGAAGGTGGGCGACCGGAATGTGAAGGTCTTCTCCAACGGCATGGTGGACATGGCAAACTTTGTGGACTTTGATCCCAAGCAGTACGGCATCAAGGAGAAGGTCTGCTTCCGTGTCCTGAAGGAGCTGCTGGAGACCCCTGATATCAACTGGGAGGATGCCATCGCTGAGCGGATCGACGATCTGATCCCCAAGCACATCGTGGTAGACGATATTATGGCATCCATCAACTACCTCAACTGCGTGGCTGAGGGTGTTGGCGTTCCCGACGATATCGACCATCTGGGCAACCGCCGCCTGCGCTGCGTAGGTGAGCTGCTGCAGAACCAGTTCCGAATCGGATTTTCCCGTCTGGACCGGGTCATCCGTGAGCGCATGACCGTTCAGGATCTGGATGCTGTTACCCCCCAGAGCCTGATCAATATCCGTCCTGTTACCGCAGTCATCAAGGAGTTCTTCGGCTCCAGCCCCCTGAGCCAGTTCATGGATCAGAACAACCCCCTGGCTGAGCTGACCCATAAGCGCCGTCTGTCCGCACTGGGCCCCGGCGGTCTGAGCCGTGAGCGTGCATCCTTCGATGTCCGTGATATTCACTACACCCACTATGGCCGTATGTGCCCCATCGAGACCCCTGAAGGTCCCAACATCGGCCTGATCAACTATCTGGCGACCTTTGCCAAGATCAATGAGTACGGCTTCGTGGAAGCGCCCTACCGCAAGGTGGATAAGGCATCCGGTAAGGTCACCGACCAGGTGGACTACATGACCGCGGATGTGGAAGACGATTTCTACATCGGTCAGGCAAATGAGCCTCTGGACGAAAACGGCTGCCTGGCAAACGAGCGTATTACCTGCCGTCACCGCAACGAGATCATCGAGGTGGATCGCAATGTGATCGATTACATCGATGTATCCCCCAGAATGATGATCTCCATTGCTACTTCCTTTATTCCCTTCCTGCAAAACGATGACGCAAACCGTGCCTTGATGGGCGCGAACATGCAGCGTCAGGCTGTG
>JAZOSG010000044.1:0-7810 GCA_045657005.1 Faecousia sp. | reverse complement strand
GAGCATGGTTGTCTTCCTAAGCCCGCTTGGCCTCCGACTTCACATGTTCGGTGGCTTCCTCGTTGAGGTAGTAGCCCAGGAACACACCGCAGGTAGGTGTGGGTTCCGTGCGGATGACGATCTCGCCATTGACACCGTCTTCGACGGGATTGCCGTCGGAATCCACAATGTCGATGCCATAGCCGGGGATGGGCTTTCCCATAGCGCCGGGCTTGATCTCAGTGCCAAAGAGGTTGGCGATGCCCAGGGTCATTTCTGTCTGACCGAAGCCCTCATGGATGCGAAGGCCGGTGGACTTCTCAAACTGATAGAATACCTCCGGGTTCAGTGCCTCGCCGGCGGTAGTAGCATGATGGATGGAAGAAAGATCGTACTTAGAAAGATCCTGCTTGATGAGCATCCGGTACATGGTAGGCGGTGCGCAGAAGGTGGTGATATTATACTTTGCAAACATGGGCAGGATCTTCTCCGCGTCGAAACGGTCAAAGTCATAGGTAAACACCGCGCCCTCGCACAGCCACTGGCCGTAGAGCTTGCCCCACAGCGCCTTGCCCCAGCCGGTTTCGGAGATGGTAAAGTGCAGGCCGTCCCGTTCGCACAGATGCCAGTACTTAGCGGTGACATAGTGACCCAGGGCATATTTATAGGAATGCATTGCCATCTTGGGATAGCCGGTAGTGCCGGAGGTAAAGAGCATCAGCATGGGATCGTCACCGCAGGGTGCGTCCTCGGTACGGACATAGCGGCGGCTGAACAGGCCGTATTCCTCGTTAAAGTCATGCCAGCCCTCTTTTGCGCCTCCCACCAGCACCTTGGTCAGCTGCAGACCGCAGGTCTTCTCTGCCAGCTCCACCTGTTCGGCGGTAACACCGTCGGCGGTACACAGAATAGCGGACACACCGCCTGCCTGGAAGCGGTAAGTAAAATCATGCTCCATCAGCTGATTGGTCGCCGGGATAGCAATAGCGCCCAGCTTGTGCAGACCCAAAATGGAGAACCAGAACTGGTAGTGCCGCTTCAAGACCACCATCACCCGGTCACCGCGCTTGATACCCAAAGACTTAAAGTAGTTGGCACACTGGCTCGATGCGTCCTTCATATCCTTAAAGGTGAAGCGACGCTCAGTCATGTCGTTATCGATGTGCACCATCGCCAGTCTGTCCGGCTCTTTCCGGGCAATGGCATCGACGGTGTCAAAGGCGAAGTTATAGCGGTCGGTATTGGCAAAGTTGATACCGGTCATGACGCCGTTTTCATCCTCGCTGCCCCATACGAACTGATTACACAGCAGCGGCTCTTCCCGGCTCTTCTTGACGGTCTGGGGTGCCATCACCATGGCGGTATCCCGTTTGTCGGAAGCCATGATCATGGATAAAAATACACAATCCTGTCCGTCAACGGCGATCATGCCGTGAGGGGTAGAGGATTTGTAGAAGATGCTGTCGCCCTCCCGGAGGACTTCCTCATGCTCGCCCACACGGATCCGCATAGCACCCTTGATCACCAGGTCGAACTCCTGACCGTCATGGGTGGTGGTGTGGATGGGCTGATCCTGCAATTCCTGGGAGTATTCATAAGTGACCCAGTAGGGTGTCGCCAGCTTCTGGCGGAACATGGCAGCCATATCCTGGATGGTGATGCCATCCTCGCTGGCGGTGACCATACCTTTCCCCTTACGGGTAACGGTGTAGCCGGTCAGCTTGGCGCTGTGACCCTCCAGAAGCTCCGTCAGCTCCAGACCGAAGATCTTGGCGCACTTGTGCATAAAGGTAAAGGGCAGATCGGCAGCGCCTGCCTCATATTCCTGATAAAGCTCCTGGGATATTTCCGTCTTCTGCGCCATATCGGCAACACTGTAGCCGACGATTTCACGCATCTCACGAATACGCAGCGCTACATCCAGCAGTTGATTTGTGACTGTGTTCTGGTTGCTCATAATGATCTGTCCTCTCATAAAAAATAAAACCCGTCTCAAGAGAATTCTTGAGACGAGTAACATTTACCCGCGGTACCACTCAAATTACGGCATCAGCCGTCCCTTCGGATTCCAGCAAATCCTATCCCTTAACGCGGGCAGACGGGCAGACCTGGTAAATACTCGACCTGCCGGCTCAGAAGTGATGGGCCTTTGGGATCGCTGCTACCGGCTCGCACCAAGCGCCGGCTCTCTGAAAGCGAGGGTCACCCGACCGTCTTCATCATAGCCTTTTCCTTATGTGCCGATAGTGTATCATGTCCACGAGAAAAAGTCAAATGTTTTTCTGTCAAAGATTCTTCCAATTTTTGCCTTTCTTTTTGTGCAATGTGTCAAAAAGCAATTTTTGCAAGTTTTTTTATTGACAAACCCGGTGTATTGTGCTTAAATGTCCTCAATACGAGAAAGACTTTGACGGAAATCTTGCTCCCTACGGAAGCTCCAGAGAGCCGGTGGTTGGTGTGAACCGGTGTGGATGTGGGCTGCGATCTGCTTCCCGAGTCGGTTCTGTGAATACGCTGCGTGCGATTAGTAATGGAACTCGGTTGCCCCCGTTACGGGCTAGATCTTATTGGAGATCGAATCAAGTGATTTCTCCGGTAACCAAGGATCAAATTGACAAGTGGCGACAGCGAGAGGTTTTGACACAGATCGACGTTTGGAAACGCAGGAATACTTTGTGTATTTCAAGTTGACAAACGGAAGAGCTGGGACAAAAGATCCGGTGTTGACCGCAGGCGATTTTATCCGCGGTTACCATAAAGAAATAATCAGGGTGGTACCGCGGATTGTAAATTCGTCCCTGAGGTCATGGATATGACCTCAGGGACTTCTTTTTATTATCAAGGAGTGGATACTATGAAACAAATCAGAATCAGCGATGTGACCATGAAGCAGCCGGAAAAAACCTTTTCCCTGTCCTTCCGGGAGAAGATCGAACTGGCAAAGCTTTTGGACGGTCTGGGTGTAGATATTATTGAAATGGAGGGTCTGGGTGATTCCAAGACCGATGCCCTCCGGGTCAAATCCGTTGCCGCGGCGGTGCGCCAGAGTATCGTGGCTGTACCGGTTCAGCTGCAGCAGGAGAATATTGAGAAGGTGTGGGAGGCTGTCAAGCTTGCCCAGCATCCCCGGCTGCAGGTCTGCGCCGCGGTCAGCTCTGTCCAGATGGAGTATCTATACCATAAAAAAGCTGACGCAATGCTGGAAGCTATCCGCAGCGCGGTGCAGCAGTGCAAAGCCCTGTGCCCGGATGTGGAATTTGTTGCCGATGATGCTACCCGCAGTGAGCCTGCTTACCTGCACAGTGTGATCACCGCTGCCATTGCTGCCGGTGCCGCCACCGTTACGGTATGTGACTCTGCCGGCAGCATGCTTCCGGAGGAATTTGCCCGGTTCGTCAGCAGTCTTTATGAAGCAGTGCCTGCTTTGAAGGATGTGTGTCTTGGCATTTCCTGCAGCAATGGGCTGTCCCTTGCGGATTCCTGCGCTATTGCTGCCGTCTGTCAGGGCGCTGGAGAAATCAAAGCTGCCGCCTATCCCCAGGGCACAGTTTCCCTGCCCAATGTGGCACGGATCATTGCCGCCCGGACAGACACACTGGATGCCGGCTGCGCCGTGCATGTGGCACAGCTGAGCCGCACCATTGAACGGATCGCCTGGATGTGCCAGAGCGACCGGAAGAAAGCATCTCCCTTCGACAGCGGTGTGCGCCAGGACGAGGACATTTTCCTGACTGTCCACGATTCCCCCGAGGCTGTGTACAAGGCCGTGGAACAGCTGGGCTACGACCTGTCTGACGAGGATAAGCCCAAGGTCATAGAGGCCTTCCGCAGCATTGCAGCCAAGAAAGAGCAGGTAAGCATCCGGGAGCTGGATGCCATCGTAGCCTCCAACGCCATGCAGGTGCCTCCCACCTACCAGCTGGAGACCTATGTGATCAACTCCGGCAATACCATTGCATCCTCTGCTCATATGCGGCTGCGCCGGGGCGATACCGTGCTGGAGGGCGTCTGCCTGGGTGACGGTCCTATCGACGCAGCATTTACCGTCATTGAGAAAATTACCGGACAGCACTATGAGCTGGATGAATTCCAGATCCAGGCAGTCACCGAGGGTCGTGAGGCTATGGGTCAGACCATCGTGCGGCTGCGCTCCAACGGCAAGCTGTACGCCGGACGGGGTATTTCCACTGATATCGTCTGCGCAGGCATCAACGCTTACTTAAGCGCACTGAATAAAATCGTTTACGAGGAGGAAGAAGCATGAAACTCTCCTTTTCTACCCGTGGTTGGCCGGAGCTTTCCTGGGAGGAAATGATGGAGCTGGCTCTGGACATGGGTTTCGGGGGCATTGAGGTCTACAATCTGCCCAAATTTGATCCCATGCTGGATCGCAGCGGGCCTTTCCACAAATATCAGGCAGCTGCCACTGTGCGGCAGCTGCGGGAAAAGAAGCTTGCCATTCCCTGCTTTGATACCTCCTATGATCTGTCTGCCGGGGACGAATGCGTCCAGTGGCTGCGCGGCCTGATAGAGGTGGCCCAGAACGCCCGGGTGCCTTATGTAGCAGCAGTTGCGCTGACAGATAACGAGGATGCGGTGCGGAAGAATCTGGAAGTGTTGCTGCCGGATGCCGCCCAGAGAGATGTGACACTGCTGATCAAGACCAGCGGCATCTACGCCGACACTGCCCGGCTGCGCAGCTTACTTGACAGCTTTGCCTGTGACGAGCTGGCGGTTTTGTGGGATGTGCACCACCCCTACCGGGACTTTGGAGAAAGCGGCGACACCACAATCAAAAATCTGGGCGACTATGTGCGCCATGTGCATCTTCGGGACTCGGAGGACACGGGTAGCTACGCCCTGATCGGCGAAGGTACGGCTCCTATCAAGGATTTCATGCGCGCCCTGTCCTCGGTCAATTACGACGGCTTTATCTCCCTGGAGTGGAAGCCCGAGTGGATGGAGGATGTGCAGGACCGGGAGGTCATTTTCCCCTACTTCGTTAACTACATGAACCGGTTCGATAACCCCCGCAGCGGCAAAAAGACGCTGTACTTCAACCACGACGGCACCGGTCAGTATGTGTGGAAAAAGGATGAGCTGATCGATCTGACTTTCCCCCAGGTACTGGACCGGATGGTAGAGGAATTCCCGGATCAGTATGCCTTTAAGTACACCACATTGGACTACACCCGTACCTACAGCCAGTTCCGTGACGATGTGGATACCTTTGCCCGGGCACTGGTCTCCATGGGCGTAAAGGCTGGCTCCAAGGTAGCCATTTGGGCGACCAATGTGCCGGAGTGGTTTATTACCTTCTGGGCTGCCACCAAGCTTGGCGCTGTGCTGGTCACCGTCAATACCGCCTATAAGATCCACGAGGCAGAATACCTGCTGCGGCAGTCCGATACCCATACCCTGGTAATGATCGAAAGCTGCCTGGACTCCAACTACAAGGCGATCATCAACGAGATCTGCCCCGAGATCTCCAGTACTAAGCCCGGCGATCCTCTGCACTGCAAGAAGCTCCCCTTCCTGCGCAATGTGATCACCGTTGGCTTCAAGCAGCCCGGCAGCCTGACCTTCCGCGAGGCAATGGCGCGGGCGCACCTGGTCAGCCAGGAGCAGATCGCCCAGATGGCTGCCGCGGTGCGGCCTGACGATGTGTGCAACATGCAGTACACCTCCGGTACCACCGGCTTCCCCAAAGGCGTTATGCTGACCCACTACAATGTGGTCAACAACGGCAAGTGTATCGGCGACCGGATGGGCCTTTCCACCGCTGGCCGAATGATGATCCAAGTGCCTATGTTCCACTGCTTCGGCATGACCCTTTCCATGACTTCCTCCATGACCCACGGCGCGACCATGTGCCCCATGCCTTACTTCTCTGCCAAGCAGAGCTTAGCGTGCATCAATCAGGAGCGGATCACCTGCTTCAACGGCGTTCCCACCATGTTTATCGCCATGTTCAACCATCCGGATTACCGCAAAACCGATTTTTCCCATATGCGTACCGGTATTATGGCAGGCGCTGGCTGTCCTCCGGAGCTGATGCGCAAAGCTGCCCAGCCGGATGAAATGAATATGACCGGCATCGTCAGCGTCTACGGTCAGACAGAGTGTGCCCCCGGTAATACCATGAGCGCCTGGACCGATTCTTTGGAAGTCCGCACCGAAACTGTTGGTTACGCTTTCCCCCATGTGCGCTGCAAAATCGTTGATCCCGAGACCGGCGAGGAAGTTCCTGCCGGTGTCAACGGCGAATTCTGCGCCAAGGGCTACAACACTATGAAGGGCTACTACAAAATGCCCCAGGCTACCGCCGATACCATCGATGCGGAGGGCTGGCTCCACTCCGGTGACCTTGCCTGCCGGGACGAGGACGGCAACTATCGGATCACAGGCCGTCTGAAGGATATGATCATCCGTGGCGGTGAGAATATCTACCCCAAGGAGATCGAAGAGTTTATCTACACCCACCCGGCAGTTCGGGATGTGCAGGTCATCGGCGTGCCGGATAAGAAGTACGGCGAAGAGATCATGGCTTGTATCATCCTCAAGGAGCCCGGCTCCGTTACTTCCGAGGAAATGACAGACTTTATCAAAGCCAGCATGGCACGGCACAAGGTACCTAAGTACATTTCCTTTGTGGACAGTTTCCCCATGAACGCTGCCGGTAAGATCCTGAAATATAAGATGCGCCAGGAAGCTGCCGAGCGTCTTGGCCTGACCGGCGACGGTTCTGACACCGCCGGTCCCGGCAAATAAATCTCATAACGAAAAAGGGGTTGTCTCACTAAGGTTTTACAACCTGCAAGATCCCCTGTAGGGACAGGCCTCTGGACTGTCCGAAACAAAAATCGGCACGCGATGTGCCGATTTTTGTTATTCAACGCCGTTTCTGCGGACAGCCGGGGACGGCTGTCCCTACAAAAAATCATTTTGAGACAACCTCTTGTGTCTTACAGCATGGTTTGGGTGTCGTCGGGGTCACCGTTGCGAGCAAGGTCATACTCATGGGACCAGTCCAGATCCCGGTACTTTTCGCCCCGGGGGTCGGTCTGGATCCAATTGGTCAGCATGTCCAGCATCTCCTCTGTCCAGGTCGCCCGGTCGATCTGGGCAGTGGTAAATTTGCCGGCGGTGATCATCTCAAAGCCGAAATCGTCCTTGACATGGGTCTTTGCCGCACCCTCGACCACTTCCTGCACCAGATGGCTGGGAATGAACAGCACGCCGCCACCGGCACCGTAGACGATATCGCCGGGGAGCACCGTAGCCTTGCCGATCCGGGTAATGTGGTTAAAATCCTTAATGACAAACTCACGGATGGGAGTGGGATCAATGCCCCGGTAGTACACCTGTACATCCGGCACCTGCTTCATCTGCTCCACATCCCGGATGCCGCCCCAGACCACACCGCCGCCGGTCTTGGTCCGTGCTTTGATGGCAGTGGTCAGGTTGCCGCCCAAATAAGTACCCTTGTAGATCTTGTCGTACATATCCACGACCACTACATCGCCCTCCACCAGAGAGTCGATGACCCACTGGTTGAAATTGCCCTTTCTGCCCTCTGCCTTGCCCACATCGAACATCACATCCAGAAGATCCGGACGGGTGGGAACATAGGTGGCGGTGACGGCTCTGCCGATGAGCTTTCTGCCATCGTCGTGGAGGGTCTTCAGAGCCCCCTCAAACTGGCTTTCGTAGCCCTTGAGGTAAATGGGCTTCCACAGCTCCTCCAGGGTCATGTTGTACATTTCGTCCAGATACTTCTGGGGAACCTTGGGTCTGCCGTCGGGGAAACGCTCGCCCTTCCACAGAGGGG
>JAZOSG010000043.1:0-3454 GCA_045657005.1 Faecousia sp. | reverse complement strand
TGCCCGTCCCGCTATGGGTAAGTCGGCCTTTGCACTGAACATCGGCATTAATGTTGCCAAGAAGTATAAGAAAACCGTGGCCATTTTCAACCTGGAAATGTCCCGGGAACAGCTTGCCATGCGTCTGCTTGCCAACGAGAGTTTCGTGGAACTGCAAAAATTGGCCACCGGTAAACTCAGCGAGGAGGAGTGGACCAAGCTCTGCATGGCCTCTGCATCCCTGAGCCAGACGGATATCCGTATTGACGATAACCCCTCTGTTACCGTTGCGGATATCAATGCCAAGTGCCGCCGTCTGGACAATCTGGGTCTGATCATCATTGACTACCTGCAGCTGATGCAGGGAAGCGGCTACGGCAAGAACAATGAAAATCGTGTTGTGGTAGTCGGTGAAATTTCCCGTTCCTTAAAGATCATGGCAAAGGAACTGAATGTGCCGGTCATTTGCTTGAGTCAGCTGTCCCGTGGCCCTGAAAGCCGTCCGGACAAGCGTCCTATGCTGTCTGACCTGCGTGAATCCGGTGCTATAGAGCAGGATGCGGATGCAGTGCTGTTTTTGTACCGTGACGAGTACTACAATGAGAATACTGAGGACAAGGGGATTGCGGAATGTATCGTATCCAAGAACCGCCATGGTGAAGTGGGTACAGTAAAGCTGCAGTGGATCCCCCAGTACCAGACCTTTACAGACCGGGAGTGGAAGCATGCTGAATAAGCTGGAAAGCTTCATGGGCAGATACTCCATGCTGCAGCCGGGGGATCGGGTGATCTGCGCGGTATCCGGCGGAGCGGATTCTGTTGCATTGCTGTTTGCCATGTATCTGCTGCGGCAAAAATGGCAGATAAGCGTTGCTGCTGCCCACTTTAATCACCGTCTGCGCGGACAGGAATCTGACCGGGATGAAGCCTTTGTCAGGGATCTCTGCAACCGCTATGATATCGAGCTTTATGTTGGCTCCGGGCAGATCGTCCCCGGTAAAAAGGGACTGGAAGCGGCAGCCAGAGAGGCAAGATATGCCTTTTTGAAGACCCTTCCCGGCAAGATCGCTACCGCCCATACAGCAAACGACAATGCAGAAACTGTGCTGATGCACATGGTTCGTGGAACCGGGCTGAAGGGTTTGGGTGCTATTGCACCTGTAAACGGACAGTTGATCCGTCCCATGCTGGGAGTGACCCGGCAGGAGGTGCTGGCGTTTCTCGAGGAGTACAGCCTCGACTATGTAACAGACAGCTCCAACGAATCGGACTGTTTTTTGCGCAATCGCCTGCGCCACCATGTAATGCCCCTGTTGGAACAGGAAAATCCCAGACTGGCACAAAACCTGTCCGATATGGCACTGCGGCTGCGACAGGATGAGGAAGCTCTGACGGCGATGGCACAGAAAGAGGGCGAGCTATCCGTTAGCGCACTGCGGCAAATGATGCCGGCGGTGCGCAGCCGTACTCTTGCCGCATTTTTGAAACGCTGCGGCGTAAAAGAACCGGAAGCGGAGCATATTGCATTGGCAGAAAAGCTTGTATTTTCCTCAAAGCCCTCTGCCAAAGCAAGCCTGCCGGGAGGTGTTGTGATCCTGCGCAGCTATGATGCGCTGATGCCTGCCGGAGAGGGAAATACCCTTGCTGCCAGAATATTGCCGTGTCCCGGCACAATGGAGTTGCCGGAATCGGGACTCCGGATCGTCTGTACTCCTGCCCGGCAGCTGTTCCGGGAAACAGACTGTTTTACCGTGATCCCGAACGGACAGATCATACTCCGAGCCAGACAGGCTGGGGATCAGTTGCGCCTGTCCGGGGGAACAAAGATGCTTAAAAAACTGTATATTGACTGCAAGCTGCCGGCAGCTAAAAGACCCCTTATTCCGGTTCTTGCGGATGATATTGGTGTTTTGGGCGTATATGGCTTCGGCGCAAATTTGGACCGTCTTGCCAGCGAACTGCCGGCTGTGCAGATTCGTTTTGAACAGATATAAAACCATTGGGAGGTCTCCGAATGACAAAAGATATTGAAAGGGTGCTTCTGAGCGAGGAGCAGATCCAGCAGAAAGTCAACGAACTGGCAGCGATGCTCAATGCGGAGTATGCGGATAAGGATCCCATTTTTGTGGGAGTCCTGAAGGGTGTCGTGCTATTTTTTGGCGATATGATCAAAAGGATCGATATTCCTTGCCAGATCGATTTTATGTGGATATCCTCGTACCAAGGTACCACCTCTCAGCAGATGGTGGTAAAACGGGATGTTTCCGAGGATATCAAGGGACGCCATGTGGTGATCCTTGAGGATATTTTCGACACCGGTAATTCCCTGGAATTTACCTACAAGCATCTGCTGTCAAAGGAGCCGGCATCCTTGAAGATCTGTACGCTTTTAGATAAGCCGGATCGCAGGAATCCCACGGTTACGGTCAAGCCTGATTATACCGGATTCACAATTCCCAATGAATTTGTGGTAGGCTACGGTCTCGATTTTAATGAGCATTATCGGAATCTGCCTTTTATTGGCGTTTTGAAGCCAGAAGCATACGAGGATTAAGGAGAACCCCAAATTGAAAAAACGCAGAATCATTACCCTTATCATATACATCGCAGTGCTGGTGCTGGCATTTTCCTGGATGCTGGGACTGTTCGGCGGTAACGGTGACCGGCTGACCTACTCTCAGGTAGTGGAGCTGTTCCGCCAGGAGCAGGTAAGCAGCTTCATTGTCAAAGACGGTACCATCACTTTAAAATTGCACAGTGCCTACAATGGCGCTATGCAGGCGAAAGCGTCCCTTGCTGATCCGGAAGGCTTCCGCCAGGATATGTGGCAGCTTTTGCAGGAACAGACCGAGTCCGGCGTGCTGCAAAGCTACGATTTTATCCCGGAGGATAAGCAGTCGCCCTTTGATTATATTATCCCTATTGTGGTGGCAGGTCTGATCCTGATCTTTGCCTGGATCCTGCTTGCCGGGCGTGCCAACAGCAATAACCCTATGAATAACTTTGGCAGAGCACGCACGGTCAATGGTGTCGGAGGAAACAAGAAAGTCACCTTCGAGGATGTGGCAGGCGTGGACGAGGAAAAAGCGGAGCTGCAGGAAGTGGTAGACTTTCTCCGTGACCCGGAGAAATTTACTGCCATCGGTGCCCTGATCCCTCACGGTATTTTGCTGGCAGGCCCTCCCGGCACCGGCAAGACTCTCCTTGCCCGTGCAGTGGCAGGGGAGGCAGGTGTGCAGTTTTTGTCCATCTCCGGTTCGGATTTCATGGAAATGTATGTTGGTGTCGGCGCCAGCCGTGTCCGTGACCTTTTTGATCAGGCAAAGAAGATGGCGCCTGCCATTATTTTCATCGATGAGATCGACGCTGTGGGCCGTAAGCGCGGCTCCGGTATGGGCGGTGGTCACGATGAAAGAGAGCAGACGCTGAATCAGCTTCTGGTAGAGATGGATGGCTTTAGCCATACCGAAGGTGT
>JAZOSG010000042.1:0-4441 GCA_045657005.1 Faecousia sp. | reverse complement strand
GTCTGGAAATGTGCCAGAACTCCGAGCGCCGCAGCTGGAGCCTGGAGGAAGTGGACGGCATGCTGCACAACATTATGCTGGGAATCTTCCACAACCTGGACAATGCTGCCAAGGAGTACGGCATGGAGGGCAACTATGTTGCCGGTGCTAACATTGCAGGCTTCCTGAAGGTCGCTGACGCAATGATGCTGCAGGGCGTGGTGTAAGCCTAATAGTATAGATCCATAAAAACAGCCACCCGAAAGCTCTTTTCGGGTGGTTCTTTTATTGACAAGCTGCAGAAAGTTTTTTACAATAATAAAAACTTTCGGAGGGGATCTTATGGTAAAACGGCTTTTGTGCATACTTTTGGCGGCGCTCATGGGGATAATGTGCCTTGCCGGCTGCGGCAAGCAGGAGGATACGGACTATATCCCTGCGGCTGCCGGCTATGGTCACACAGTGGCACTGAAAAAAGACGGCAGTGCGATTGCCATCGGCTGGGACGACGCCGGTCAGCGCAGTGTTGAGGATTGGACGGATATCGTGGCACTTTCCGCAGGCGTTGCCCATACTGTGGGTCTGAAGGCAGACGGCACGGTGGTGGCAGCAGGCAGCACCGAGGGGGATAACCCCTGCGGCGTTGGGGATTGGACGGATATCGTAGCGATCTCTGCCGGCTATTATCACACGGTAGGTCTTAGATCAGACGGCACGGTAGTTGCCTGCGGCGATAATTACCACGGGCAGAGCGATGTATCCCAGTGGACGGATATGGTCAAGATCAGCGCCGGTTACTACCATACGGTTGGGTTGAAGGCGGACGGCACAGTGGTCGCCATTGGCTGGAACGATCACGGTCAGTGCGATGTAGCCCAGTATACAGATATCGTGGATATTTCCGCAGGCTGGAAGCATACGGTGCTGCGTACCTCCGACGGCAGCTTCATTTCCGTGGGTGACAATTCCTACGGGCAGGGAGATCTGGCGGACTGGGGCAGTCAGGTGGTGGAGTTCACCGCCGCCGGCTACAACACTACTGGCTTTACCGCCGATGGAACGCTGATCCATGCCGGCACCGATGAATATGGACAGCTGGCAACTGACGACTGGAAAGATCTGGTATTTTATGCCGCAGGCTGTACCCATACCCTGGGGTTAACGAAGGACGGCATGCTCCTTGCGGCAGGAGATAACCTCTACGGTCAGTGCGATATTTCCGGCTGGACGGATCTGATGACAGAATAAGCGTATATAAAAATGACACCCTGGCAGGGTGTCATTTTTTACGGAGAAATCTTACGGTATCCGGTCATTGCGGAAAATAAAACTGCCCCGAGTATTCCCGGGACAGTGGATGAGACTCTATTACGCAAGAAACTGCGCCGCGTCCTTGCAAAAGCGGCCGAACTCCTCGTCGCTGCACTTGACGCTGACCTGCAAAGGCCGCCGGTAATCCAGACTGAACATGCCGATAAAGCTTTTTCCGTTGACTTGCTGCTTCTCGTTGCCCACCATTACCTCAAAGGGCCGCACCATTGCCAGCGCCACAAAGTCCTGCACCTGACGGAAGGAACGGACGCAAATATTGAATTGACGCATCAAAACCCTCCGATACTGTACAAATTCTGATTTATGCGTTATAATGGATAAGCGCACTGTCGCCCATTATAGCAGAATTTTGAAAATATGCAATTAGATGTTTTGACGATTTACACAAAACTAGATTGTACGATTTGGTGAAAATAACTATGATATTTGGCTTTTATACCCTTGGCTGCAAGGTCAATCAATATGAGACCCAGGCGATGGAGCAAATGCTCACCGCCCTGGGACATACCGTCGGAGACTTTGAGGAGAAATGTGACGGCTACATCATCAACACCTGTTCTGTCACTGCCGTGGCAGATAAGAAAAACCGCGCGGTGATCCGCCGGTGCCGCCGGGAAAATCCCAACGCGGTGATCGGCGTCTGCGGCTGCTATGTCCAGCATGCACCCCAGGTGCTGCGTTCGCTTTCGGTGGATGTGCTGGGCGGCAGCGGTGGTCGGGAGGCGTTTGTTCAGCAGATGCTTTCCACTATGCAGGACCGCATCCCCGGTGAAGTGTTGGACGATGCCATGAAACGGCGTCAATTTGAGGTGCTCCCTGCCGGAGGGTTGGAGGGACGCACCCGTGCCATGCTGAAGGTGCAGGACGGCTGCTGCAATTTTTGCAGCTACTGTATCATTCCTTATACCCGGGGACCGATCCGGTCGGCAAGCCGGGAGCTGGCGGTGGAGCAGGCACAGCAGCTTGCCGCCCAGGGCTATCGGGAGATCGTGGTGACCGGTATTGAGATCGCCTCTTGGGGTGCGGATCTACCGGGTAAGCCGGGGCTGATCCAGCTGATCGAGGCGGTATGCAAGGCTGTTCCCGGACTGCGTGTCCGCCTTGGCTCTTTGGAGCCGAGGATCGTGACGGATGAATTCTGCCGCCGGTTGCAGGCGCTTCCCAATCTGTGTCCCCAGTTCCATCTGTCTATGCAGTCCGGCTGCGACAGCGTGCTCAAGCGGATGCGCCGTAAGTACGACACTGCCCGGTATCTGGAAAGTGTTACGCTATTGAAGCAGGCGTTTCCCGGCTGCGCTGTGACCACCGATATGATCGTTGCTTTCCCCGGTGAGACGGAGGAGGAATTTACCCAAAGCCTGGCCTTTATCCAAAAATGCGGCTTTGCGGACATGCACATTTTCCCCTACTCCCGGCGTCCCGGTACACCGGCAGACAAAATGCCCGGACAGGATCCCAATGCGGTCAAGGAGGCACGCAGCCGCAGTGCCATTGCCCTTGCGCAGCAGATGTCCGCTGAGTACCGGCAAAACCTCGTGGGAACACAGCAGGCGGTGCTGTTTGAAGAGCCGGAGGATGGGTATTTTACCGGCCACGCTCCCAACTATGTGAAGGTCTATGTCACCGGGCAGGCGCTGCACAATCAGGTGCGCACCGTTACTGTGACCGGACTTTTCCGGGATGGCGTTCTGGCGGAGCTGTCGTGTTCTTAAAAATTTAAGAAATTAGGGGCAGACAAGCCGGTAAAAGTGTGTTATACTATAAAATGACTTGGTATAGCAAGGAGGCGTTTCCTTTGAAATATTGGCGCGGATATTTGGTGGCTGCGATCTTTGCCGCCATTTCCTGGGCACTGGTGCAGTTTGCCCAGGCACACAGCGTGCTTGTGGATATGATCTATCCCTATGTTACCCGCATGGTCATTACTTCCATGGCGGACTGGACAGGCGGTATGAACTTCTGCCTGTGGCAGGTGCTGCTGATCGGACTGGTAGCGGCAGGGATCGTCAGCATCATTCTGATGATCATTCTGCGGTGGAATCCGATCCAGTGGCTGGGTTGGGTGGCAGCGGTGATCAGCTGCATCGTCATGCTCCATACCGTTCTGTACGGCTTGAACCAGTACGCAAGTCCCCTTGCCGACGATGTGCGGCTGGAGGTCTCGGATTTTACGGTCTCTGAACTGAATGAAGCAACGGTCTACTTCCGGGATAAGGCAAATGCCCTGGCAACGGAGGTTTCCCGGAACGCCAAGGGCGATCCGGATTTTGGTACCTTTGAGGAGCTGGCTGCCCAGGCAGGCGAGGGCTTTGAGGTGCTGACCTACGACGAGGCGATCTCTGTGTTTGCCGGTTCTACCGTGCCGGTGAAAAAACTGGGCTGGAGCGGTTCGTATACGATCCGCCGGCAGACCGGCACGACTGTGGCGATCACCGGCGAGGCGGCGGTGAACCCGGATGTGCCCAGTGCTGTGCTGCCCTTTGCCATGTGCAAGGAGATGGCGCACCGCATGAGCATCTACAGTGATGCAGATGCCAATTTTGCCGCCTTCCTGGCAGGTACTTCCAATCCCTCTCAGGCATTCCAGTACTCTGCCTATCTGATGGCATACCGCTTCTGCTATGACGCGCTGGCATCTATCCCCACCAGCACTGCCCAGGCATGCGCGGCACAGACTGCCGCAGGGGTGAATCAGCTGTTAAAAAACGACCTGGAGGACTACACAGATTTCTTTGGCAATACCGCAGGCAAGAGCGATACCGGCATCACTGCGGCGGAGGAAGAGGGAAAAGGCTTTGTTGCTTACTCCGACGCCTCTGTGTTGCTGGCAAACTGGTATATCCAGAAGTTTATCGTCCCTCTGCATGTGGAGGAAGAAGCACCTTTTGATCCTCTGGATCCCACCCAAGTGGATCTGACCGGCATCGTTAATGCCAAGACCGATAAATGATGGAAATACTGACTGCCCTGAAAGAGGGGCTGCCCCGTCTGGGGCTGGAACTGACAGAGGATATCCAGAGTACGCTCTGCGCCTTTGGCGCGGCGGTGGTGGAGCAGAATAAGGTGATGAACCTGACTGCCATCACAGAGCCGGAGCAGGTGGCAAAGCTGCACCTGCTGGACAGCCTGT
>JAZOSG010000041.1:0-16208 GCA_045657005.1 Faecousia sp. | reverse complement strand
TGTTGATGCTGGTGATGGAGCCGGTGCCCATAATGTTCAGACGATTTGCAATTGTCTCGTCGGCACCGCCATTCTCCAGAGTAATGTTCTGAGTGCAGGTAACATTCTTGCCGTTTAAGTGCAGGCAGACATGTGCGTTCTGCAACAGCAGGAAGTAGCCCGCATCAGTCAGATCCTTATTGAGGTAGTAGTGCAGGTTCGTACCTTGCTCGTAGCCCAGATTTCCATTTACTGCCGTCCAGGTCACATTCTCCGCACCACAGGCGGGGCAAGTGGTGGGTAGATTCTCAGCATCGGAGAAGTCCATGGCATTGGCTGCCTCAGTGACAGCCCTTGCACGTTGGATCTCTGCTTCAATGGGGTCAATAGTAAGGACTGCAAGGCCGCCGTCCTTGGCCACCAGCTTGGGTGTACCCTCAGCATTCAGGGTCAGTGTACCGGTAAAGTCACCGGTGCTGACACCATTGGCCTCGGGAACAACACCTTCTACCAGTGCATTTTCAAAGGCAACCGTTGATTCACCTGCCCAGTTCGCTTTGACCGTTAACTTACCGGCTGCTTTTACGCCAATAAGATCCGGAGAAGCCTGATCGTTCAGTGTCGTCTCGCCCTTTTCAATGAGCACACCGCCCTGGGTCTTTACATCGTCATACAGATTGAGTTTGGCTTTTGCATAGTTTTTCACTCTGATAGCGGGGGCATCCGTCTGGCAGACATAGGTGCCGCCATACAGGTTTACCTCAGCAGGTGCATCAATATGCAGCAACGCAGCATTGATATCGGTACCGGTGGCAGTAATGGTGCTGCCCTCCGCCATAATGTTGAGCACATCCGCGATCTTGCTTTCGCTGTTAAGGGTCATGAACATACGGCTGGTGTAGGTCAGGTCCTTGCCGTTGGTATGCAGACAGACCTTTGCATTAACCAGGGTCATGAACTGACCACTGAAAGTTACATCCTCTGCCAGATAATAGTGCACACCCTCGTTATTCTTGACTGAGCCAATGCTGCCGCCATTACCGATAGGTTTCCATTCGACCTCCTCACCGCCACAGAAAGGACAGACTGCCTTGTCGTCGCCGTCGGGGTCAAGGACGAAAGCAGGCTCCTGCACGGGAGGCTCTTCGCCACCGGAGGTGCCCTCCAGTGCCAGACCGCCGTTATAAGCCACCAGCTTAGGTGTACCCTCAGCATTCAACGTCAGTGTGCCAGTAAACGCGCCGGTGCTGACACCGTTGGCCGTAGGAACAACACCTTCTACCAGCGCGCTGGCGAAGCTGACAGCTGCAGTGCCGGTCCAGCCCTCAGCCACGCTGAGCTTGCCGGAAGCGCCCACAGCGACCTCGCCATTGACGCAGGCTGCGCCATTGAGACCAAATGTGCCTTTATCCAGCACAACACCACCATTGATGACCGCATTCTCATAGATGTTGATAATGGCGTTAATGCTGGCTGCGCTTCTGATCACAGGAACACCTGCCACACCGCACTGATAAGTGCCGCCGTACAGATTCACCTCTGCAGCGCTGGTGATCTGGATCATTGCAGAATCCGCAGCAGTAGATGTTGTGGTGACGTTGCCGTTACCCATAATGTTAAGCTTGTTTTTGATGGTGCTGGTGCCATTGGAGGTGATGAACATCCGGGAGCCGTAGGTCAGGTCCTTGCTGTTCAGGTGCAGGCATACCTCACCGTGGACCATGGTCATAAACTGACCTGCGAAGGTCACATCCTCAGACAGGTAATAATGCTTGGCCGCCAGACCCCGGACAGAGCCGATGGAACCACCGTCGGCAATGGGTGTCCACTCGACTTCCTCGCCGCCGCAGGCAGGACAAACCGCCTTGCCGTCGCCGTCGGGATCCAGCACAAAGGTGGGCTCATCCGGCGTCGTAGGCTCGGAAGGCTCAGAGGGATCGGTAGGCTCGGTCTCGCCGCCGGAGGTGCTCTCCAGTGCCAGGCAGCCATTCAAGGCGATCAGCTTGGGTGTGCCCGTGGTGTTCAGGGTCAATGTGCCGGTAAACTCGCCGGTGCTTGCGCCGTTGGCAGCAGGCACTACGCCGCCCACCAAAGCGCTGGGGAACTTGACCTGGGCAGAGCCGGTCCAGCTGCTGTCCACGGTGAGCTTACCCTTTTCGATAACGATGCCCTCGCCGCCATTCATGGGCACGATGGTGGCATTGCCGTAAAGATTGATCTTGCCGTTGTTCAACGCCTTCACAACAGGCTTGCCTGCTGCAGTGGTCGTAACAGTTACATTGTCGTAGAGGTTGATCGACCCACCGGAGTTGGGGATCAGGGTAGCATCGGTGTACGCATCAGTGCCGCCGTTGGCGGTACCGGTACCGGTAACAGTACCCTGGCCCATAATGTTGATCGTACCGCCGTTGCCGACAGTTGCGATTCTGCCGGAGGTGGTGACATTCTTTCCGTTCAGGTGGATACACAGGACAGCATCCTTGGCAGTGGTAGTAGCGAACTGGGTGCTGGGATCGGTGCCATCTTCTTTCAGATAGAAGTGACCGGACTTGGCAGCACCTACGCGCTCACCGTCTGCCACAGGTGTCCAGGCGACCTCTTCGCCGCCGCAGACAGGACAGACTGCCATACCGTCACCGTCGGTATCCAGAACAAAATCAGGCTCGCCGCCGGAAATGTAGCACAGGGCATCCTTCTTGACGATGATGCTTGCGCCTTCACCGGCTGCCTTGATATAGGTCAGATAGCTTTCCGCATTCTCCAAAGCATCGGTGAAGATGCCCACTGCAGACACATTGATGCTTGCCTTCTCCGTCAGGGTGCCCAGCTGCAGCTTGATACCTGCGGGGATCTTCAGACCGGTGCCGGTGATCACAGGTGCGCCGTCCACCGCTACACTGGCCTTTGCGCCCATTTCAATACCACCATCGATGGTGCCGCCGGTCAGATTCAGCTTGGATGCGCCGGCAGCGTGGATGTTTGCGCCGAGAGGTGCGGTGCCGCCAGTGACGGTGCCGCCGCTCATGTTAAAGGTACCGCCGTTGATGACGATATTGCCGCCGCTCTGGCTGGCAGTACCGCCGGAGATCTTACCGCTGTGCATATTCACGGTAGTGGTATTATCGCCGATGTACAGCACACCGCCGATGGTGCCCACGCCGGTGCTCTTGTCGGACACTGCCAGCTCGCCGCTGTAAAGGGTCAGGGTGCCGCCGTTGGCAACCATGATACAGGCGCCGGAAATGCCGTTGCCGCTGGTCTGTGCCGTGTTGGTGCCGACGATCTTACCGCCGCCGACAGAGTCCATAATGGTCAGGTCGTCGTAGATCAGGAAGGCTCTTCCGGAGCTGGTCAGGGTCTTGCCCTTCAGGTCCAGGACAGCCTGCTTCTGGGCATCCTCTTTATCGCTTGTGCCGAAGGTACACTGAGTGCCTGCAGCATTGGTGCCAAGGTAGTAGTGTCCCTCGCCCAGGGTGCCGGCATAGGGCTGCCAGATCACGGTCTTGCCGCAGTGGTCACAGTGTCCGTCATACGCCACCGCGCCGCCGGTAGAGAATTGGACAAAGGCATAGATCAGCTCACCGGCTGCGTTCTTATAGAAGATCGCCTTGTCGCCCTGATACAGCTTGACCTGCTTACCAAAGTCCTCGGAGCCGTTCACCACATTGATGGCGCGGAAGTCCTTGGCGATCTTCAGGGTCTGGATATCTTCCTTGCCGTCCTTCTTGCCGGTAATGGTCACCTGACTGTCGGTAACAGTTGTAGCATTGTAGCCCCAGCCTGCCAGACCGTAGCCCTGGACTGCCGTGGTTATGGAGATCACACGCAGGATCTCGCCCTTTTCCTCAACAAAGGCAAAGCCACCGGCCATAGCGTCGATCTTATCAATGATTTCCTTGCTCTGGGTCTTATACTGCTTGATCTGGCCGTTACAGATCAGGTCAATATAGTACCAGCCTTTCGCGTCGGGGGTACGGGTAGAGACCTTATTCTCCTTGTCGTACATTGCCTGGACATGGTAGTAAAGGGGCACATCCACAGGGGCGGCATTTCTGCCCATGACCCAGATCTGCACGATCTCGTTGGTCTTGTAGTTACGGATCGCCTGGATATAGTCACCGTTCTGCAGAGTCGTCGTTTCGCCCTTATACTTCTTATAATCACCGCTGACGTTGTAGATCTTGCAGTCCTTGGCAATGGTCCAGGTGGTTTCATCCACCGTCTTCTTGGTCTTATCATTGCCCGGATGGTAATAGGTATTGAAGCTGGACTTAGTCACATTTTCGGTATAGCGGTAGTTACAAGCCTTTACACAGTTGGGAACCACCGCTGCAACATTATACGCATTGGTGATAACGCCGCTGCCATTGACCTTCAAACCAACCAGAGGTGCCAGCTGCTCGTCGACGAAGGAAGCCATACCCTTGGACTTGGTCTTGACAGTAACCTGCTTGCCATTGCAAGCCATCAGAAACTCATAATAGCCATCGGCGTTGGGTTCACGCTTTGTGACCTGGTTTTCCGTGTCATACTTACGCTCCAGGTTGTAGTAAACCTTTGCGCCATCCACAGGTCTTACGGTAACGTAAATCAAGCATGCCTCATCGTGAATATTCTTCCAGACACAGACCGTGTCACCCTCCTGAACTGTCAGGATGCCGCCTACTTGCTTGCCGTACTCACCGGTAATGGCATCGTAGACCTTGCAATCTGCGCTCATAAGAACATTCGAGGTCGTACCATTGGAATACGCAATGGTCAGAACCGGACCCATCGCCTGGCTCAAGGACAATTCTGAACCCATACCGGCACCGCCAGTGACGCAGGTTCCATGGAAGACACGCTCAACCACGTCGCCGTTAAGCTGCAGGCCCATGCAGCTGCTGTATATGGAATCCATCTCGTCAGCCATTTCCTTGGTTGCTGCGCGGACTGTCACAAACTTGCCGTCCACCAGCATCTCAAAATGGTAGTAGCCGTCACTTTCCGGCTTGCGCAGGGTGCCGTAGTCGGCACCGCCGTAGTTGCGGGCATAGTTATAGTACATGGGGCTGTCCACACAGCGGCGAGTCACAAAGACCAGACACGCTTCACCGTCCAGGTTTGCATAGATGTTGACACGGTCATTCAGCTGCAGGCTGCTGATCCGCTCGCCGCAGTGGTCGTCATAGCAGGCGTACTGGCATACCTGGAAAAGGTCGCAGCTTTCCGCTAGCTTGAAGGTAACGACCTTGCCCTGGTCGTCGCCGGAGCTGAGGCGGGTCGCCGTATAGGTGTCTCCTTCAACACCGGTGATGTGGTAGCCCGATGCCAGCAGTGTGCCGCGGATCGCCAGTGCCACATCGATGGAGGCAATAATATAGCCCTCTTCATCAAACTGCAGGGCAAACTGGCCGGAAAGGATCGCCTTGGTGTCGATGGCATCAACGATGCTCTTATCCCGGCACTTCAGCTCCACAATCTCGCCTTCGTGGGCAAATGCAATGGTGTAGACACCGTTCTCGTCAGGAACACGGGAACTTAGCTTGGTGGCGGTATCGTACATCCGCTCCACGCGCCAGTAGATCTCGGCGTTTTCAGGATGCTCGGTGATGTAAATATGCGTGACCGCCTCGGTATTTTCCAGCTCTGCATAGACTGTGACCCGGTCCATTACCTGCAGCTCACCGATCTGACCGACCACCTCAGCATCAGGATCCACATCCCAGATGCCTGTGTTCTCTGTCAAGGTAAGCTCCATCTCCATGCCGTTCATCGCTCTGGAGGTGTTGACGGTCACGGTATTTCCGTCCACCTTCTGGACATACATATCCTTGCCGACCTCGGTCGCCACAGTCTTGGGATCCACCGCATCGATGACCACACCGTCGGCATCAAATACAAGACCCATGATCTGCATGGAGTCGATGTAATTGACCAGCTGCTTATCGATGATCTGCAGTTCTACCTGCTGACCTTCAAAAGCAAACTTTATGTAGTAGTTGCCATCGTCGGCGGCTGTACGCCCTGAGAAGCCCGCCACTTCGGAAATCGACAGATAGTATTCTCCGTCGATGTTCCAGTAAAGCTCGGCAGGGCCAGCCGGCTGCTTCTGCTCTGCCTGTCCGGGCAGCAGCAGTGCCAACACGACACCCGCTACAGCCAGCGCAGCGACCAGCGCAATCACCAGCCAAATCAGAACCTTTTTATTCTTTGATTTTTCAGCCTTCATATTTATTCCTCCCTGTCGTATGTCTTAGCTTTTTCGGAAAAAGAATTGCTATTTGCATTTTATTATGATAATATGCATTTAGCAACGGACTATCTTACGATTGCTTTACACTATTTTACGATAAGAGGACGAACCTTATGAATCTAAAAGCGTTTTCCATGGACTTCCCTCACGAAAGAGGAGAGTTCTGCAAAAAAATGGTACGGGAATGCTACACGGTTTGCTGTTTTGCTACACCCTTCGTTTATCTGCGTGACGGTAATTATTGCAACGGTGAATCTGGTGATATTCTCATCAATTCTCCCGGACACATCATATATCACGGTCCGCTGCCGGAAGCTGAGCAAGGGTTTGTTAACGACTGGATGGTTGTAGACGGACAGGACTTTACCGAGCTTCTGAACAGGTATCCTCTACCCCTCAACCAGGCATTCCGCGTTCGGGATGATCACCTGTTCCGAAAATATGCCAGCAGGATCCAGCGAGAATTCCGAAGCAGCAAGGTCGGTGCCCAGGAGCTGATCATCAGTTATATTACACAGATGATCATCGAATTGCACCGCTCATACACAAGAACTGCTAGCATAGATGCCCCCTACAGCTCAATTTCCGCAGTTCACGATAAGATCCTGGAAGATCCCACCAAAAAATGGACACTTGCTGAAATGGCAAAGCAAAGCCGATATTCTGTCAGCCGTTTTTCTGAGTTATACTGTCAGCTTTACGGAAAATCCCCCATGGATGATGTGATCGAGGAACGAATCAGGCTTGCCAAACAGTTTTTGGACTCCGGACAAGCCTCGATCTCCCATATTGCAGATATCTGTGGCTTTAACAGTATCAACTATTTTTCAAGGTACTTCAAAAAGCGGGTAGGCTGCACACCTACCGAGTATACACGCTCTGTAGGTGTAGAAACAAAGCAACCATAAATTGCTCCAATGGAAGCAATTTATGGTTGCTTCTTACTTACCGGATGTCGTAGACGCTGCGGACGGATATCTGTTCCGGTTTGCCGCGCAAAACCTTAACGCGGCGAATCCCTGCATCCATATCGAAGTAGTTGTCCTCAAGAAGGACATCCGCGCCTGCCTGAACTTCAACACTTCTGGCATAACTCTGCGCTGTCACTACGATCTCGTCGCCCTCAATGACGGCAGTCAGTTTGGGGTCTGCAAATTTGAAGTGCTTAGGCGCACAGAACAGGACACTTCCCTGCCCCACGGTTTCTCCTGCACTATTCAGCAGCTCATAAGAATAGTAGCAATCATAAGTGTCAAATTGGGAGAAATCCTGCTCCGTCAGCCATACAGCGCTGAGTGCCGGACAATCCACTGGGAAGCTGCCTTCCTCGATCACCGAAGCGTCCGAGCGGCGCAGAGACCATTTGGCAGTACCGCAGAAGGCCTGCATGGTCTCGTTGCTCACATTCAGCCGGGTCGTCTTCCTAATCTGCGTATTCTGGGCGTTTACATTGGTGCACTGGGACAGGGCCCCTTCCTCATGGCAGGAGATCAGCACAGGGGCAAAGAACCGCTTTTCATAATAATGCAGTGCCTTCCAGCGTCCATAGTAATCGATAGACGACCAGCTGGCAACCGGCCAGCAGTCGTTCAGCTGCCACACAATCGCACCCATGCACCGCCCCCGGTTACGCCGCCAGTGCTCAGTGCCATACTGCATCGCCTGCGCCTGCATCAGCTGGGATGCGTAAGCCAGCTTGTCCAGAGAATCCGGGTACAGGTACATCTGGGACAGATAGCTTACGATCTTGCCGTTGGCTGTTTTATTGCGCTGGTGCTTTTCCATCACATAGGAAAAAACATTCCTATCCTCGGGCGCTGTGAAGCTTTCGATCGTTGCCATGCACGGAAAAGACTGGAAACCAAATTCGGACATATAACGGAAATAATAGTTACGGTAATCCGTAAAGGGTTTCAAACCGTGCCACACATCCCAATAATGCTCATCACCCCGGTTCGGATCATGGGGATAATCCATGCTGCCGCCGCTGCTGGGGCTGGAGGGCCAGTAGAAGGTTTGAGGATCCTCCTGTCTCAGCACATTGGGAATGATGTACTCGAACATCTTGATGTAATCCGCTTTGTTGCGCATTGTCTTATGCCATGTACCACCTTCCAAAGGCAGTGCTGCAATGGATTCCATCTCATTGTTGCCGCACCACAGCGCCAGAGACGCATGATGACGCAAGCGGCGGATATTGTCCACAAATTCTGCGGTAATACTCTTATCAAATTCCTCTATCAGATCATAGTACGCACAAGCAAACATAAAGTCCTGCCAAACAAGAAGCCCTAACTCGTCACAGGCATCGTAGAACCAGTCGTCGGGATAGTAACCACCGCCCCAGACACGGATAATGTTCATATTTGCTGCCTTTGCATCCTGCAAAAGCTGTCTGGTGCGCTCCGGAGTCACTCTCGGAAGCAGGTTATCCTCAGGAATGTAGTTCGCACCCATGCCGAAAATATCCACGCCGTTGACGCAATGGCTGAAACTCTCGCCCCATTCATCCTTGCGGCGGCTGACAGTCACGGTGCGAAGACCGATGCGCTTGTTCCAGCTGTCGATTGTCCCTTGCTCATCGGATAGGGTTACAGCCACCTGATACAGCGGCTGCTCACCAAAGCCTGCAGGCCACCAGAGCCGGGGCTCTTCGATAACGATCTGACAGTGCTCGCCGTCAGCGGTACAAACCGTACCGTTGGGGGCAGTTACAGTCACAGCCACACCAGTCATTTTATCGGTGTAAGCGGTCAGATTCGTCTGAATATCCAGCGTGACCTTGCCGTCCTCGTGAAATTGCTGCACATACACATCACGGATCCGGGCAGTGCGGATACCCACAAGAGAAATATCTCTCCAGATGCCGGCATCAGGCAGTCGGGGACCCCAGTCCCAACCAAACATACTGTGGGCTTTTCGGATATTGGGGAATCCGGACATAGCATCCCGAAAACCGTCAACAAAACGATCATTAAGGGACTCCCGTATGTATCTTGTAGGCGACGCAAACCGGACCTCAACTGTGTTTTCACCGGGATGGAGGATGTGTTTTACCTCAAACTCCCAGATACGGTGCATGTTGTTGGCAACACCGGTCAACTCGCCGTTAATATAGACGGATGCCAGGGTATCCAAGCCCTCACAGCGAAGCAATACCGTATCGCTTTCCAGCAATGCCGTATCCACGCTAAAGCTGCGACTGTAATGGAAATCATTTTCCATCAACGCAAGCGCCTTCATCTCATTATCCCGGTAGAAAGGGTCTTCCATAAGACCGTTAGACAGCAGATCATAGTATACAGAGCCGGGAACTGTCGCCGACACTACAGGAAAGCTGCTGCCCGGGATTTTTAACTCCCATGAGCCGTTCAATGATTGTTTTTGCATAAGATCGATACCTCTAATCATTTCACTTGCCAAAATCCGGGACGGGCCGAAGCCCGCCCCCGGATCATGGAAGGAGACGTGTTAATTAGCTGCAAGCATCAGCTTGCCATCCTGCCCAATAATGGCAGGTGTTCCGGCAGTTTCCAGATAGAGCTTACCGGTATAGGCACCGTCACTGGCGCCATTGGCTTCCGGAATGGTATTGTCCGCAAATGCAGCAAAGGACACGCTGGCCGCGCCGGCAAAGTTGGCGCTGACGGTCAGCTTTGCAGCTTCAGAGATAGCAATGTTGTTCGCAAGTGCGCCATCCTTACCTGTGACGATCGCTACACTGTCCAGCTTTACGCTGCCACCGGCAGCGTTAAGACCGCCAAAAACTCTGCCGCCGAGCAGGTTGAATTTACCCTTGTTGACCAGAACGCCAACAGTCCCTGTGCCCTCTGCAGTAGCACCCTCATACATATTGAGGATAGCGTTCGCCGCACCGCTGACAACGATGGGTGCGGCAGCTGTGCCGTCATACCGGTAAGTGCCGCCGTACAGATTGACCACGGATGAACCGCCTGCTACATTGATCGCGCCGGTATCATTTCCCACGGTGCCGGTGCTCTTGACCGTACCGTTGCCCATGATGTTCAGGGTGCTGACTTTTCCTGCGCCGTTGGTAACAAAGATCCGGCTGCCGTAGGTCAGGTTGTGACCGTTTAGGTGGAGACATACACTGGCACCGTTGACCATCAGATAGTTTGCACCTTCTGTGTTGGTCACATCGCTTGCCAGGTAGAGATGGTGATGTCCGCCATCATTCTTAGTACCCTGTACAGCATTGCTGTTGATCGCGGTCCATGTCTTCTTCTCTCCGCAGACAGGGCAAACAGCGTTTGTTGTGCCCTCATCGAAAACAAGGTCACTGTTGTCGAAGCCATTTTCAATCACCAGTCTGCCGTCCTTGCCGACGATCACCAGTCTGTCGAAATCCTTAAGGGACAGCTTACCGGTGTATGCGCCCTCACTGGCACCGTTTGCCTCAGGAATGGTGTTATTCACCAGATTGGCAAAGGTTGCACAGGCTGTGCCGGTAAAGTCAGCCTTAACTACCAGCTTGCCGGCGGCGGCAACATTGATGCTGTCCACAGTGGACGCGCCGCCCAGGTTCACGATGCCCGCATTTCCGCTTATGCCGCCAGTGACTGCGCCGCCGTACAGATCGACGATACCTGCCTTACCTTCGCTCACCAGAACACCGACAGTGCCGGTGCCCTTCACGGAAGCACCCTCATAGATATTCACGGTGGCGTTCTTTGCGTTCAGCCGAACCGGTGCCTGTGCAGTACCGTCATACTGATAGGTACCGCCGTACAGATTGACTGTGGATGCACCGCCGGCTACGCTGATGGTGCCATCCGTATTCACGGTGGAAGTACTCTTGATCGTGCCGTTGCCCATAATGTTCAGCAGGCTGGTCTTTCCGCTGCCGTTGGTCACAAAGATCCGTCCCGCGTGAGTAATGCTGTGACCGTTCAGGTGGAGACATACGCTGGCGCCATTGACCATCAGGTAGTTGGTATCGCCTGCGTTGGTCACATCTTCGGTCAGATAGATGTGGTGGTGTCCACCGTCATTCTTTGTACCAATTGCCGCGCTGGCGCTGGCAGCTGTCCAGGTCTTCTTCTCACCACAGATCGGACAAGTTGCGTTTGTCGTACCCTCGTCGAACACCAGATCTCTGGTATATTCATTATCGACAGTCGGTTCGTCATCATCACCAGTATCGTCACCGCCCTGCTCTGCCTTGGTATAGGACAGGACATCACCCTGGACGCTGATCGTGTCATTTTCAGCCGAAGGCTTGAAGTATCCTGCGTAATCGGCAGCCTTCTCACTGGGATGGGTGAAGATGCCGTTAGCGCTGACATAAATTTCAGCATTCTCTGTCAACTCCGCGATGTACAGTTTGATGCCGTCAGCAAGCTTAAGACCGGTAGTAGTGCCCATGGTGATCACAGGTGCGCCGGAGAGGGTCACCTGGCTATTGGCATCAACAGTTACATCACCGGCAATCGTGCCGCCGGATACAGTAACCTTTGCAGGAGCCGCAGCAATACCACCGATACGGAGGTTATTGCCGGAGCAGCCACTGATCTGACCGTCCTCCATCACAAATGTACCGCTCTTAGAGGTAGGACCGCTGATGATATTGACACTGTTACCGCTGCCACCCAGGATCTTGCCGCCGTACATATTGAAGAAGCCATTGCAAACACTGACATTCGCTCCGGTCAGTCCGGTGCCGTCGATGGTCGCTCCCTCATACAGGTTGATACTGCCGCCGTTGGGGGCGATTGCTACAGTGGCATGGGTCGTATTGGACGCGTCCTTGACATAGGTACCGCCGTACAGGTTGATCGCACCGTTGGCTCCGGTGGTATTAATGCCGATGGTAGCACCGGCAACGCCGTTCCAGGAACCGGCTTTGTTGAAGTTACCGGAAACGATGCCGTTACCCATAATGTTTACAACACCGGCGTTGCCCTGGACCACTCTTTCCATTGTTGCTGTGATGTTATGACCGTTCAGATGCAGACAGGCAACGCCACTGCTTCCGGGTGCGGTCAGGAAGCTGGCATCCTGCGTAAAGGTCAGATCGCTATTGAGATAGTAGTGACCACCGCCGGACAGCGTCAGCTTAACATCAGCTGTCAAAGCCGTCCAGGAAACATCCTTCTCACAGATGGGACACAGAGCTGTGGTCGTGCCCTCGGCAAACACCAGGTCCTTATTGATCTCGGCTACGTCCTTTTCAGGCTTGCCATAGACATGGGCATTATCCTGCACTGTAATCTGATCTGTTTCCGGATTTGCAGGCTTGAAGTATGCTGCATAGTCAGCTGCCTTTTCATTCACTTCAGTAAATACGCCGTCAGCAGAGACAAGAATGCTTGCACCCTGGGTCAGCTCACCAAGAGTCAGCCTGACATTTTCGGGAACTCTCAGCGGCTCACCGGAGATCACAGGCGCACCGGAAAGGGTCAGCGTGCTGTCTGCGGAAATTTCTATACCACCGGTAATAGTGCCGCCGCAGATGGACATAGAGGTAGCATTTCCCTTTGTGGTATTATTTCTTGTCATATAGACACTGCCGCCCTCGATCTTGCCGCCGTAGACATTAAAGTCCGCATTGATGAAGTCAGCCGAGCCAACATAAACACTGCGCGTATTGCTGTCGCCACGAACGGTTGCGCCATTATACATGTTGACCTTACCGCCGTTATTGGAGATAGAAACAACGGGCATGCTGGTGGTAGAGGTATAAGTACCGCCGATCAGATTGACGGTGCCGCCGGCAACATTGGTATTGACACCAATGGTAGCGCCCTGGATATAGCTGGCATTTGCAGCGATCTCCCAGCCGCCGGTGACCTTGCCGTTACCCATGATGTTCAGCGTACCGCCATTGCCCTGGATCACTCTGTGCGCAGTCGCTGCAATGTTATGACCGTTCAGGTGCAGGCAAACCTTGCCAGCGCTGGGAACTGACAGGAACGCTGCATCACTGCCCTTATAGGTCAGATCCTGCGCCAGGTAGTAGTGCTGTCCGGCTGCCAGAGTCAGCTTTTCGTTGGTGAGCGCTGTCCAGGAAACTGTTGCCTCACAAACAGGACAATAGGCATTGGTGGTGCCGGACGCGAACTTCAGGTTGCTGTTATCCACTGCGTTATAGTCAGCGGGCTTTCTGTAATAGTGCAGCGCGCTGCCCTCTACAGAGATGCTGTCGCCCTCGTTTGCGGGCTTGAAGTATGCCAGATAGCTTTGAGGATCCGACAGTTCATTTGTGAATATGCCGTCGCCGCAGAGCACGATGGACGCGCCCTTGGTCAGCTTTTCAACAGATATCTTCATACCCGGGGACAGCTCCAAACCGGTGCCGCTGATCACAGGCGCGCCGGAAAGGTTAACTGTGCAGGTGTTGGGAGCGTAGAAGCCTCCATCAATCTTACCGCCGGAAATATTAAAAGTCGTTCTGGATCCGTGAATATTTGCGCCGGCAGGAGCTGTACCGCCCTCGATGGTGCCACCGGTCATATTCAGTGTGCCGCCGTAGCTGATGATATTACCGCCGCTGGTAGAGGCGACACCACCGGTAATCTTACCGCCGGACATGTTCACGACAGATTCCTCGCCGATGTACAGAACACCGCCTACGCCTCCGCTTGCCGTGCTGTGTTTGGACCGAGTCAGCTCTCCGCCCATGAGGTTCAGCTGTCCGCCGTTATAGACAAAGACAGTGCCACCGGAAAGGTTGCTTGTGACGGTTCCGGCGATCTTGCCGCCGCCCTTGGTGTCCATGACAGTCAGCTTGCTATAGACCATATAGACTCTCGAGGTTCCGGTAAGAGTGTAGCCCTTCAGGTCAAGAACGAGCTCGACATTCTTATCGCCGTCCTTCTTGCCGATGCTCACCGAGTTGTGCGCAATATCAGCACACATGAAATAGTGACCGCCTTCTGCTGCGATCTTTCCGTTATAGGGTGTCCAAGTGACTTTCTTGCCGCAATGAGAGCAATTTGCCTTGTAGCTGGAAACACCGTAGGTGGGGTCACGCTGCATGATGTAGATCTGGGTGATCTTGTTGGTTTTCAGATCCCGGATCGCCTGGATGTAGTCACCGTTTTTCAAGGTGGTCTTCTCGCCACGGTATTTGGAATAGGTCAGGCTGACATTATAGATGGCACAGTCATCTGCCAGCGTATAGGTATCCTTATCCACCGTCTTTACATCCGGGGTAGCCGCAGGATAGTAGAAGGTATTAAAGGTGGTCTTGGTAACATTTTCAACATACCGGTAGTTACAAGCCTTGCCCTGTCCCTTCAGCGCGGAGGTCACAACATAGGCATTGGTAACGATGCCGCTTTTGTTGACCTTCAGCGCAACAAGGGGTGCCTGCTGCTCGTCAATAAAGGAAGCCATACCCTTGGACTTTGTCTTAACGGTAACAGGCTTGCCCTCGCATACCATTTCAAAGACATAATAGCCATCCGCATCGGGAGTACGGTTGGTCTCTTTCGTGGTGCTGTTATAGCTGCGGTTCAGGTTGTAGTATACCTTGGCACCTTCCTCGTAGCGCGCAGTGACAAAAACAATAGATATCTGGTCATAGATATTGCGGTAGCCGTTGACGGTATCGCCTACCCGCAGGGTAGTCGTTCCGCCAACCTTCGCGCCGTACTCGCCGGTGACCGCATTATAAACCACACAGTCGGGGCTCAGCAGCTTATTCCAGACATAATCACTGGTTGCCGCGGCAAAGGATGCAATAGAGCCGGAAACGCTCTGAACGATACTGTAGCTGCCGGTGCTCGAGTAGCCGGCAACGCAGCTGCCGTTATAAACACGCTGCACAACATCGCCGTCGAGCACCAGACCCATGCCGCAATTGTAGATGGCTTCCATCTTATCGGCAATCTCCTTAGAGGGAGCACGGACGGTGACGACCTTGCCATCCTTCAAAAGCTCGAAGTGATAGTAGCCTTTTGCGTCCGGCTTGCGCTGCGTTCCGCCTGTGCCGTTCTGACGGTTAAAGTTATAGTACATAGGGCCGTCTACAGCACGGTGGTTGACAAAGATCAGGATCACATTGTCCTCCAGATCCGTAAAGACATTGACTCTGTCCTGCAGCTGGATATGATCTGTACGCTCGCCGCAGTTACGCTCATAGCAGGCATCATAACAGCACTGATAGATGTCGCAGCCTTCGGGAACGGTAAAGCTGACAGTCTTACCCATATCTGATCCAAGCAGCTTGGTCGCGGTGTAGGTATCGCCATTGATCTCAGTAATGTAATACTCGCTGGCCAGGTACTTTCCGCGCAATGCCGTGGTGAAGTCCACCATGCCCACGATATAGCCTTCCTCATCCAGCTGCAAGGCACACTGTCCTTGATAGTCTGACTGACCATCAATCTCATTGACGATTTCGACATCCTTACACTTCAGCTCGACCAGCTCGCCCTCATGCGCCATTAGAAGTGTGTAGACACCGTTTTCGTCAGGCTCACGGCTGGTCTTGGCGCGATCCCGATCCCAGCACTTCTCCACGCGCCAGAAGATCTCCCCATCCTCCGGATGCTGGGTCAAAAAGACATGGGTCACATTTTGCGTACCCTTCTCAGAGTAAACGCTGACCTTATCCATGATCTGGGGTGTACCGGGCTGACCGACCACCTCTGCATCGGGATCCACATCATAGATGCCGGTGGTTTCGGAAAGGACGACCTCAACCTCCATGCCGTTCATCGCCATAGAGGAATTCAAGATCAGCTTGTCGCCTTCCATATTTTTGACAAAAAAGTCCTTTGCCGTTTCGTCAGCGATCTGTTTTGGTTCAACAGCATCAATTACAACGCCTTCAGAGTCCATGATCAGACCCATGACATCCATCGAATCGATGTAGTTGACCAGCCGCTTATCTCCTGTGATCGGAAGCTCCACCCGCTGTCCGTCAATGGCAAAGCGAATGTGGAACAAGCCGTCCTCACCCTTCACGCGAACTGACATGCCGGTTTCCTCTTCCAGGTTTGCTAGTCTGTCCACATTCCAGTAAAGC
>JAZOSG010000040.1:0-5276 GCA_045657005.1 Faecousia sp. | reverse complement strand
ACATGGCTACGATCCGACTTGGGAACCTTGGTGCTGACGGTTTTCGGCAGTGCCTTCAATGCCGTATATCTGCTGCCGAAATTTTCCCAGCTATTTGGTCTTCCTCTGGAGAACATCATTGCCATGGGCACTGCCATCAACAGCGGTATCAACTCGGTCTCCACCTTTGTTCTGCTGGCTGTCACGCCGCTGAATCTTATCAAGGGGCTTTCCATTTCCGTATTGACGCTACTGCTTTACAAACGGGTGGCGCGTCCACTGTTCGGCATAAGAGAATAAGCGATCGCCCTCCCGAAAAGGAGGGCGATCGTTTGCTTTATTCCTTTATCTCTTCCACAGGCTGCTCAGGTTCAGGGATTTCTTCCTCTGCGCCAGGGGCTGCAGGGGCTTCCTCTGCAGGGGCACTCTGGGGCTGCCATGTAGGCTGTTGAACCGGTTGGAATGTCTGTTGAACAGGCTTTCTCTGGGGCATTCCGTAATCCTTGTTTCTGCTAATGAAGACAAAGAACGGCATCACAACGCCCAGGAAAATCGAAAGCACAAGGTAGGTCACCGCATTGCCGGGATCGCAAGAGGCAAACAGATCATACAGCGCAATATACTGGAATACCGCCAAAACGATCGCCAGAATGATCAATGCAAAATAGGTAAGCAACATCACCGCGATGCTTGCACCCAGCATAGCATCGCTTGCCGCTGCGCCTGCTACCTCACTGACGACAGCCGCTACAACACTGGCAAGCATAGGGATCAAAGACGCAAGCATGCCAATAGTCAGACCCAACAGGACCTTGCGGCGGCTGCGGGTACGCCCCTTAGCCACATACTGATACTGGTCAGATATGCTGCCCAAAACCCACATGTCTGCCACAGGGATCCAAGCCAGCCAGGGATGGTGGATACCACGGCGCTTGGCGATCGTATACACGCCCAAAGCATTGAGTATGTAGGTTACAACGGCAAAGGCAAACATCAGCAGATAGAACACCAGAACAAACACCAGTGCAAAACCTGCCGCGCCCTCGGCTGCAGAGGCAGCACCGGAGGAAAAGTCATACTCATAATTGTAATAAGGATCAACTATCATAGAATTACCTCCCTTTTATGATATGTCTATAAAATACCACAGATTCCATCACATTGCAATATTATTTGATATAGTCCAGACTGATCCAGCCTTTGGCGGTACGGCCCCAGGTGGTAGTACCAACTTTTTTGGTCTCCAAGATCTCCACCTTGGCATCCTTATACAGGTAGCCCACGATCTTATTGGCAGTACCTGCCGCGCTGCGGATCCGCAAGCAATCGGCGGTAACGGTTTTTATAACCGTCTTTTCTTCAGTGGCTTCCTGCTGATCCAGAACCACATAGTCCAGGCTGATCCAGCCCTTGGTAAGCCTGCCCCAGGTGGTAGCGCCCACGGTCTTCTTCTCCAAAAGCGTCACCTTTTCGCCGTTTTTCAGGTAGCCGGCAATGGCGTAGGAAGTACCCGCTCCCTTGCGGATGCGAAGAAGATCCTTGACCTTTACTGTACCAGTCAAGGGCTTTGCCGCAAGATCCTGTTCCGATTTGACAGGGTCCAGGGTGATATAATCCATACTGACCCAGCCCTTAGCCGTCTTACCCCAGGTCATACTGCCGGAGGTAGTCTGCTCGGTGACAGTGACCTTTTCCTTGGCGTACAGGTAGCCCACGATCTTATCGGCAGTGCTGGGGCCGCTGCGCACGCGCAGCCGGTCACTGACTTTGACCACGCCTGTGCGGATCTCCGGCTGCTCCGGTTCTTCCGGCTCGGTGGCAGGGGGTTGGGTTGCAGGAGGTTCCGTTTCCGGGGGCTGGGTCTCAGTGGGCTGGGTGGGTTCTTCCTGCTGCTCCGGGGCTTTATCCAGAACCACATAATCCATGCTGATCCAGCCGCCAGACACTTTTCCCCAAACCATCGCACCGGCAGTCTTCTGCTCCAGGATCTCCACCTTTGCGCCGTTTTTCAGGCTGCCTACCACATCATAGCCGGTGCTGGGACCGCTGCGGACACGCAGGGTGCTGCTGACCTTGACCGTTCCTGTCCAGGTCTCCGGCTCGGCAGGTTTTTCCGGCTCCGGTGCTGTCACGATATCATAATTGGTATATTTCAGGCAGACCCAGCCAGCCTTGCATTTTCCCCAGGTATAGCTGCCACCTACAGCTGTTTCCGTAATGACCAGCTGATCGCCGGTGTTTGCCTTATCGATGGAAGCATGGTTGGTGCCGGGGCCTTTGCGGATATTGAGGCCGTTGGTGGTGACCGTTACCGTAACACCGGTCTCCTCCACAGCAGGGTCATTTCCCTCAGAATCGGACCAACGGGCATACAAATGTGTGTTTTTCGTGGCTGCGTCCAGCTTCGTTACCTTCGTGCCGCCGATCTCATCGGTGAACCACCCGACGAAGCTATAGCCCTCGTATTTGGGCGTAGGGATGATCTGGGCAGTCAGCTGGGTGTCGTAGCCCTGGACATTGGGGCTGACCGTTCCCTGCCCTGCATCGTAGATCACATAACCGAAATTTTCAGGCGCACGCTGGGAGTACACGCCGTTTAAGTACATATTCGCTTCGCACAGGCGGCGGCGCAGCAGGTAGGTCTTGACCTCGCCGCCTGCATTACACCAGCGGCTGAAGGCATTGATCAGCGTATTTCCGTCAGCACCGCTGACGATGGCATTATAGAAAACGCCGGAGGTGGAATACGCCCAACCTGTTCCGCAATTGTAGGAAAACAGCAACAGCGCGTCATACTGGTTCTGGTTCAGCTTTACGCCGGTTCTTGCCACAAACTTATCCAGCTCTGCCTCAAATTTTGCAATATATGTATACAGCAGTTTTTCCGCGTCAGCTTCCGAAATACCATTTTTCTTGTACGCCTGCAGCATATCGTCCGGGCATTTTGTGCCGTAGCCCACTGTCCACTGGGCGTAATCCCAATAGGGCTTGCTGCTGAAGCCTTCCTCGGCTTTGAGGAGCTTGACCGCATCGGCACTGGTCTTCATTTCCGTTTCCGCAGAAACGCCAAACGCCATACAGCTTAGCAGCAGTATGACCGCCAAAACAAACCCGGTAATTCTTCTGTTCAACGGAATTCTCCCCTTTTCACGCTATTTCTCCGTTATTATAACAAAGCCGGAAAATGATTGCAACCACATTTTGACACCGATGATTTACAGTTAAGCGATTGCTTTTGGTTTTTGTCTGTGATAAAATCATTACACTATTTTCAGAAAGGAGTCTCGCCATGTGGGAAAGCAAGGCACTGATCGCCATGAGTGGCGGCGTTGACAGTTCTGTTGCGGCGTATCTGATGCAGCGCGCCGGCTACCAGTGTGTTGGCGCTACTATGCGGCTATGTGACAACGCTCTGCTGGGCAAGGATCAGGAAAGCAGCTGCTGTTCACTGGACGATGTTGAGGACGCGCGCAGCGTTGCTTATCGGCTGGGCATGCATTTTTATGCGTTTAACCACACCGCCGATTTCCGGGAAATGGTGGTGGACAAATTCATCCACTGCTATGAGCAGGGCGGCACTCCCAACCCCTGCATTGACTGCAACCGCCACTTAAAATTTGACGCTCTACTGCAAAAGGCGCTGGTTTTGGGCTATGACTATATCGCCACCGGACATTACGCACGGATCGAACAGGATAGCGCTTCCGGCAGATATGTGCTGAAAAAGGCAGTCGATACCACAAAGGATCAGTCCTATTTTCTTTCCTGCCTGACCCAGCAGCAGCTGGCGCATACCAAGTTCCCTCTGGGGGGCATGACTAAGGAACAGGTGCGGCAAATTGCCCAGGAGCAGGGACTGATCACTGCCCGGAAACGGGACAGTCAGGATATCTGCTTTATCCCGGATGGGGATTACCGTTCCTTTATGGAGCGGTATACCGGAAAACACTATCCTGCCGGGGATTATTTGGATCTGGAGGGCAATACTGTCGGCAGGCACAGCGGTGCGGTGGGCTACACCATCGGGCAGCGAAAGGGTCTGGGGATCGCATTGGGCGAGCCGGTGTATGTTTGCAGCAAGGATATGGCGGCAAACACAGTCACCGTCGGCCCTAACGAAGCTTTGTTCCGCAAAGCCCTCCGGGCTAATGACTGGAATTGGATCGCAATTGACACGCTGACAGAGCCGCTGCAGTGCAAGGCAAGGGTGCGTTACCGGCATACGGAGCAGCCTGCTACCGTTTATCCCGAGGAAAACGGCTACGCAAGAGTAGAATTCGACGAACCCCAGCGCGCTATCACTGCCGGGCAGGCTGTGGTCCTTTATGACGGCGATCTGGTCATCGGCGGCGGAACTATAGATAAAGTTTTATAATCAGTTGTTCGATAGACAGTCGATAAATTCCAGTTTATCGAGCTAGAAAATCCCCTAAGTCCCTGTCATCCCGAGCGACCAACGGGAGTCGAGGGATCTACGCATTATCATTGCTGCAAAACAGTTTTTCAGTGCGTAGATCCCTCCACTACGCTACGCTCCGGTCGGGATGACAGGTGCGGTGAAAAATTTGAAACCGCCCGCTAAATCGGAATTTGGTGCAATGCGCAAGGGCTTGTCTCGGGTGAGACAAGCCCTTGCTTTTTAATTCTCTTTTTTGGGGTACAGGGGGTAGCGGTCGCTGAACAGCGTGTGGCGCAGAAGGTACAATGCGTCCGCATCATCTACGCTGCCGTTGCTGTCCACATCGCCGTCGCCGGGGATGGGATACCGATCTGCAAACAAGGTGTGGCGCAGCAGGTAGAGCGCATCCGCGTCATCCACGCTGCCGCTGCTGTCAAAGTCGCCCTTGAGCCAATCCAGCTCGTAGATCGCTGTGTAAACAGCATTTCCATCCACGGTAGTTACAATTTCCTTATCCCAGCTTGCCAACTTATAGCCCTCCGGTGCAGAAAAATCGGTAGGGATCTCCACAGTATCACCGTAATGGTAGGTCTTTTGGGAGATGACTGTGCCGTCAGCATTTTGGAAGGTTACCACATAATCGATCATTGCCCGGGAATAGGTGGCTGTGTAGACCGTGTCTGCTGTACAGACTGTGACCTGGGGATCCCAGCCGGTGAAGGTGTAGGTATACACCCGATCTCCTGCCTTTATGGGATCTGCAGGCGCTGTCACTGTGTCGCCGTAATGGTAGGTCTTCTTCTCAATGGGGAAACCGTCCCAGTCCTTAAAGGTGACGGTATAGTCGATATAAGTGGGCGTGTAGGTGGCGGTGTAGGTCATATCCCCTGCCACTGCT
>JAZOSG010000039.1:0-5107 GCA_045657005.1 Faecousia sp. | reverse complement strand
CGTTCCTCGGCACAGTCGCCCTGCTGGCGCTGCTGTTCCCCCAAGGCAACGACCCCCTTGCCTGGTGCGCGGCTCAGTTGTGTACCGGTGGCGTGCTGCTGGGTGCCTTTTTCATGGCAACGGACTATGTCACAAGCCCTGGGACCCATCTGGGTCAGGTGATCTTCGGCATCGGCTGCGGCGCGCTTACCATTCTGATCCGCTACTTTGGTGGCTACAACGAGGGCGTCAGCTATGCCATTCTGGTTATGAACTGCTGCGTGGTGCTGCTGGATCGGATCGGCAGACCCAAGAAGTTCGGCATCGGCAAAAAGGAGGCAGCAAAATGATCAAATACATTACAAAGCTTGCCCTGACCTTGCTGGTGATCACCTCTCTGGTGGCAGCTGTCCTTGCCGGAGTGAATGCCATCACTGAGCCAGTGATCCTCCGGCTCAATGAAGAAAAGACCCAACAAGCGATCGAAGCCGTGCTCCCCGGCGGTGGGCAGCCACTGGAACTGGAAGATACCACCGGTCTTATCAAAGCCGCCTATGTCTCCGACACCGGCTATGCCGTGCAGGTAGCGCCGTCGGGTTTCGATGGCGAGATCGATATGATGGTGGGTGTTTCCAAGGACGGAAAAGTCCTGGGGATCTCCATTATTTCCCACACAGAGACCGCAGGTCTGGGCGCTGTGGCAGCGGCTAAGACCAGTGCCGGTGAAGCATTCCGGGGGCAATTTTCCAACACGGACGCACCCTTTGCCGTCGGAGACAACATCGACGCCTTGACCGGCGCTACCATCACCTCCAAGGCTGTGACCTCCGGTATCAACGCCGCGGTAGAATTCGTTAAGGAGGTGCAGGGATGAATATCAAAAAGCAATTTTTTGAGGGTCTTCTGACCAAGAATCCAGTACTGGTGCAGCTTTTGGGCATGTGCTCAGTGCTTGCCATCACTACCAGCCTTTTTAACGGCATTGGTATGGGTGTCTCCGTTACTATCATTCTGATCTGTTCCAACATGCTGATCTCTGCCCTGCGCAAGGTCATCCCCTCCCAGATCCGTATTGCCGCCTATATCGTCATCATTGCCGGCTTTGTTACGGTGGTAGATCTGCTTTTGCAGGCGTCTTTACCGGCACTGGCAGAAAGCTTGGGCGTATTTATTCCGTTGATCGTGGTCAATTGCATCATTTTGGGTCGTGCTGAGGCGTTTGCCTCCAAAAACGGCGTCGTCGCCTCCGCGTTGGACGGACTGTTTCAGGGCATCGGCTACACTATGGCGCTGGTGATCATGTGCGTGATCCGGGAGCTTCTGGGCTCCGGCACCTTCGGCGGTGGCATCTTAAACGGTGGCGAGGGCATCCGTATTATCCCCGAGGGCTACCCTGCTATGCAGATGGTCATGCCTGTGGGCGGTTTTCTGACCCTGGGCTTTGTCATTGCCGGTTACCAGTGGCTGACCCGCCGGGCGCGGAATAAGAAAAAGGAGGCTGCGAAGAAATGAATTACATCCAATCCCTTCTTGGCATCCTGATCTCCGCCATTCTGACAGAAAACTTTATCCTGGTGAAATTTTACGGCATCTGCCCCTTTATGGGCGTTTCCAAAAAGATCGACACCGCTCTGGGTATGGGCATGGCGGTCACCTTTGTCATGGCGCTGGCATCTGCCGCCTGCTGGGTGGTAGACAGCCTTGTGCTCCAGGCGCTGGGCCTTGGCTATATGCAGACAGTTGCCTTTATCCTGGTCATCGCCTCCATCGTGCAGGTGGTGGAGATGTTCCTGAAAAAGAGCGTGCCTGCCCTTTACAAGGCGCTGGGTATCTTCCTCCCGCTGATCACCACCAACTGCGCCGTTTTGGGCGTGGCACTGGTCAACGCCCAGGAGGGCTATGACTTCCTGCAGAGCGTGGTAAACGGCGCTTGCGGCGGTCTGGGTTTCACCGTTGCCATCGTTCTGTTTGCCTCTGTCCGGGAGCGTGTGGATAAGGCAGATTGCCCCGAAGCGTTCCGGGGCTACCCCATCGCGCTGATCTCTGCCGGTCTGATCGCCCTGGCATTCATGGGCTTCTCTGGACTGAGCATCTTTTAAGGAGGGCGCACAATGATTGAAATTATCATTGCCATTGGCATTTTAGGCGGTCTGGGACTGATCTTTGGATTAGTGCTGGCTGCCGCGTCCAAGATCTTTTATGTAGAGACCGACCCCCGGCTGGAAGCTCTGAACGAATGTCTTCCCGGCGCTAACTGCGGCGGCTGCGGCTATGCCGGCTGCGGCGGCTACGCTGAGGCTGTGCTCAAAGGGGAAGCCCCTATCGGTGCCTGCGCCTCCGGCGGCAGCGAGTGTACCAACGCCATGGCTGCCATCATGGGCGTGGATCCCGGTGAGCACAAGCGCAAGGTCGCCTTCGTCCGCTGCTCCGGCTACCGCCGGGTGGACAGCGACGGCAAGGAGCAGGGCGCAAAATCCAAGGCGCAGTACGAGGGCTTCAAGGACTGTCTGGCTGCCTCCAAGGTAGGCGGCAACGGTCCCATCGCCTGTAAGTATGGCTGTTTGGGGTTTGGCACTTGCATCAAGGCTTGCAAGTACGATGCTATCTCCATTGTTGACGGCGTGGCGCATGTGGATAAGGAAAAATGCGTCGGGTGTATGGCATGCGCCAAGGTATGCCCCAGAAATGTGATCACCGATATAGAGTACGAAAAGCAGGTATACATCCCCTGTAACTCCCACGCTAAGGGTGCTGTCACCGTCCGGGGCTGCTCTCAGGGCTGTATCGGCTGTGGTCTGTGTGCCAAGATCTGCGAGCAGAAAGCCATCTCTTTGGATAAAAACCTGGCGGTCATCGATTACAGCAAGTGCGTCAACTGCGGTCTGTGCGCCACGGTTTGTCCCAAAAAGCTGATCGTTAGCACTGTAGAAGCCCCTGCAGAAGTTCCCGTATAATAAATCCCACAAAAACCAGCGGCAGTCACCCGACCGCCGCTGGTTTTTTGTTAGTTGAAGTTTTACTTGATTGACATCCTTTGACTATATATGCTATACTTGGCGAGTATGTAAAGAAGGAGGAAAGATATGGAAGTCGTTTCACTTTTGATCGGTCAGATCGTGATTATGTTTTTGTACATGATCTTTGGTTTTGTTCTTTTTAAGGGTAAGAAGATCTCCAAGGAGGGAAGCGCCAATATGGCGACCCTGCTGGTGTGGCTCATTATCCCTGTGGTGGTAGTCAAAAGCTTTTGCGTAGTGCCTACCCAGGAACGCATTGTCGGTCTGCTGCTGAGCATCGCTGCTGCCGTCGCTGCCCAGGGGGTGTCTATGCTCACCGCCCATCTGTTTTTCAAGAACCGGCCCATCGATAATTTTGCCGCCGCTTTTTCCAACGCCGGCTTTATCGGCATTCCTCTGGTGAAGGCAACTGTAGGCGACGAGGCTGTGTTTTACATTGCCTTCTTCGTAGCAATCCTGAACATTTTGCAATGGGTCTACGGCGTTGCGGTCATCACCAATAAGAAGATGTCCGTTTCCAAGTCCACCCTGGTACATCCGCTGATTTTGGGCACTGCTTTGGGTCTTGTGCTGTTCTTTACCGGTCTTGGCGCAAAGCTGCCTGCCGTTGTTATGAACACCCTGTCCGGTATTTCTGCTCTGAACGCACCCCTTGCTATGCTCATTATGGGCGTGTACCTTGCCCAGGCGGATATGAAGTCTTTGTGGACGGATAAGCATTTGTATCTGCTGAGTCTGGTGCGGTTGGTGCTGATCCCGGTTCTGACGCTGGCGCTGCTGTGGGCTATGCAGCTGTTGATCCCGGCGTTGAACAGCACCATCGTTATGGCGCTGCTGATCGCTGCCATCGCGCCGGTTGGTGCCAATGTGGCAGTGTACGCCCAGCTGCACAACAAGGACTATGTTTACGCCAGCAAAACCGTGGTGATCTCCACCCTGCTAAGTCTGGTTTCCATGCCCCTGATCGTGCTGCTTGCCCAGTATCTGCTCCGATAATATTTGTACGCAATTGCGCCCTGTGAGAAGTCCTCACAGGGCGCAATTTTATATTCCAAGCAATTCCTTACCGAAAGCGGTCAGCTGGTTCAGTGTGTCCGCTCCCAGCTTTTTTTCGATCACTGCCGCCGCCTGATCCATTTTCGGCGGACGGGTAGTCAGGTTATGGGTGTCGGAGCCAAGGAAGTGAATGCAGCCTTTTTTCAGCTGAGACAGCACCCAGCGGCGCTCCCTCATAGAAAGAAACGGCTCTGCGTTACACTGGAACAGCACCCCCTGCTCCAGTAGCTGCCTGCGATATTTAGGCAGTTGATCCCGGCTGAGATACCGCTCCACATGAGCAAGCACCGGTGTCAGACCGGTAAGCAGCTGCAGCTGACAGACCTCTGCGATCATCCGCTGCGTCCAGGCGGCAAACGGCATTTCTACCAGCAAAAGTCCAGATGTGCCAAGCTGCAGATCCAATAGTTCCGCGCTGTGGGACATGCCGTCAAAATACGCCACCTCCGCACCAAGAAGGATCCGGGGCATTTCCGTTTCACCGTGATCCAGCCGGGCAAGCGCCTCCTTCCGGCGGCGCAGAAAGTTTTCCGGGTCGTTCCGGTCGGCATAAAAATGGGGCGTTGCCACCACCGTCTCTACACCCTGCTCCCGCAAAAGTGCCAATAAGGCGTGGCTTTCCTCTACGCTTTGGCTGCCGTCGTCGATGCCGGGCAATATGTGACTGTGAATATCGATCATTTCGGTCACTCCTTGTAAACAGTATACCATAGATCCCGGCTGCACGCAAGCAAATGCGCAACGGCTGCCCATGCAGAAAGCACAGGCAGCCGTTTTTTATCCGAATATTTCCTTGCACAGTGTCAGGGCCGCATCGATCACCGCGTCCATATCGTAGTATTTGTACTGTCCAAGTCTGCCGCCGAAAATCACCTTCTGCTGCGCCTGCGCCAACGCCCGATACTGCGCATAGAGGGCGGTGTTCTTCTCGTCGTTCACCGGGTAGTAGGGCTCGTCCCCGGGTTTCCACTCGGAGCTGTACTCCCGGCTGATAACCGTCTTGGGCTGGGTGCCGAATTCGAAATGCTTGTGCTCAATGATCCGGGTCCAGGGAG
>JAZOSG010000038.1:0-5607 GCA_045657005.1 Faecousia sp. | reverse complement strand
TGTGCCCGGTAACGCAATTGCATTCGTAATCCACCATTTTTTAACGCAGTAACGATACCGAGCGGGTCAGGGAACTAACGAATTGATAGGCACTTTGCACGAATTGTCCGGCGGCACTGCCGCCCGATAAACTGGAATTTGCACCACTATTAAATTAAGGAGGCTATCTTATGGCATCCAATCGAATTGGAAGGATCAACGAGGAAATTCAGAAGGAGCTGGCAAATCTTTTGCGCTCTGTTAAGGATCCCCGGGTTCAGGATACCATGATCTCCATCACCCATGTGGAGACGACCCCCGACCTGCGCTACGCGAAGGTCTATGTCAGCTTTTTGCAGGAGGAGCGCGCTGCCGACGCCATGAAGGGCTTGAAATCTGCCGGTGGTTGGCTGCGCCGTCAGCTGGGAAGCGCCTTGCAGCTGCGTTATACGCCGGAACTGGTATGGGCGCTGGACGACTCCATCACCTATGGCGCAAAAATGCTCAAACTGATCAACTCTCTGGAGGTAAGCGACGATGGTGAGCCTGACCAGGACTGATACGGCACAGTATCTTCTGGCACGGGATCATTTTGCCATTGTCACCCACCAGCGCCCCGACGGAGACACACTGGGCTCGGCAGCTTTTTTGTGCCGGGGTCTGCGACAGCTGGGAAAAACCGCCCATGTGCTGCACAATCCGGAGGTCACCAAAAAATATACCCATCTGCTGACCGGGCTGACAAAGCCCTGCGCCCAGGAAGGGGATACGGTGATCGCCGTAGATGTGGCTGCCGACAGTATGCTGATGCCCGGTGCCGAAGACCTGCAGGTAGCGCTGCGGATCGACCACCACCGAACCTCAACCGCTTTTTCACAGAACGAGCTGGTAGATCCGTTGGCAGCAGCCTGCGGTCAGATCGTTTATGATGTGCTTATGGAAATGGGTGTACAGCTGGACGAGCCTATGGCCATCGCCCTGTACACCGCCATTTCCACCGACACCGGCTGTTTCCGTTTTGCCAACACCCAGAGCCATACTCTGGCGGTAGCTGCCCGGTGCGCAGAGGTGATCACCGACCTGTATAGCCTGAACCAGGCGCTGTTCGGGCTGACCTCCCTTGCCCGGATGCGGCTGCAAAGCTGGCTGATCGATCACGCGCTGTTTTTGGAAGAGGGGAAGGTCGTCATTTGTGCTTTGCCCCTGGAGGTAGAGCAGCAACTGGGCGTTACAGAGGATGATATGGAAAACATCTCCGGCTACCCCCGTTCCATCGAGGGGGTAAGGATCGCCGCCACCTTGCGGCAGAATAAAAACGGCACTGTCAAACTGTCTGTCCGGGCAACCCCCGGCTATGACGCAGGTAAGATCTGCGCCGTCTTTGGCGGCGGCGGACACCGAGGCGCAGCGGGCGCAACCCTGCGGATGCCCCTGGAGGACGCAGTACAGGCAGTCATCGCCGCCCTCCCTAAAATAGAAAATTAAATTCTAATTTATTGAGCTGTCTGCCGTACAACAATGTAGGGACACCCGTCCTCGGGTGTCCGCGGACGCTCCAGGAGGAGCGTCCCTACAATCATTCACGAAACAACTCCATAAATAAGAATTTGACGAACAGGAATTTTGTTATGAACGGAATTGTAATTATAGACAAGCCTGCCGGATGGACCAGTCAGGATGTGGTGTCCAAGCTTCGTGGCGTGCTGCACACCCGGCGGATCGGCCACGGCGGTACGCTGGATCCCATGGCCACCGGTGTTCTGCCGGTTTTCGTGGGACGCGGCACCCGGGCGGTGGAATTTTTTGAGCATGCGGAAAAAGCCTATGAAGCGACCCTGCGTCTGGGCATGACCACGGATACCGAGGATACCACCGGAGCGGTGCTGTCTGAATCGCCTGTTAAGATCACCCGGGAGGAATTTGAGGCAGCTTTGGCCCAATTCCGGGGGCAGATCCAGCAGATCCCCCCTATGTATTCCGCACTGAAAATTAACGGACAAAAGCTGTGCGACCTTGCCAGAAAAGGTAAGGAAGTGGAGCGAAAGCCCAGAACCGTTACCATCCATCATCTGGAATGTCTGGAATTTCAGGGGCAGACTGCCCGCCTTCGGGTCGCCTGCTCCAAAGGCACCTATATCCGCACTTTGTGCAAGGATATCGGCGAAAAGCTGGGCTGTGGTGGCTGCATGGAGAGCCTGCGCCGTGTCACTGCCGGAGCATATACCATTGCGGAGGCTGTACCGCTGCAAACCCTTGTGGATGCCGGCGATCCGGAAAGCTTCCTGCGTCCGGTGGACAGCATGTTCACCCAGTATCCTGCCGTCACCCTGACCCAAAAGCAGACGCTCCGCTGCCGAAACGGCAACAGCTTTTCTATAGCACTGCCGGATGATACCTACCGGGCATACAGCGAAGACGGAGAATTTCTCATGCTGGCAAAGGTCGATTCCGGAATTATGTCAACAATAAAAAGTTTTTTTGAAGTAGAGTAAGTACTATGCAGACAGAAAAAACGATTTACGCCCTGGGATTTTTCGACGGGGTACACCTGGGACATCAAGCACTTTTGACTGCCTGCCGGAGTTTAGCGAATCGGCACGGCTGCAAAGCCGGGGTGGTTACATTTGTTGACCATCCGGACAGCCTGGTTTTCGGCAAAACACCGGCACTGATCAACACAATTGAAGATCGCAAGCGGCTGCTTTTTGCCTACGGCATGGATTCCGTTACGGCGCTGCCCTTTGACAAGGCACTGATGACCACTCACTGGTCTTCCTTTCTGACGCAGCTGACAGAGCAGGGTGCTGCAGGCTTTATCTGCGGCAGCGATTTCCGGTTCGGCGCCGGCGGCAGCGGCACTGCCAAAAAGCTGTCTGCTTTTTGTGACAGCCGGAATCTTCCCTACGCTATTGTTCCCCAGCAGCTTCTGGATGGGGTGCGGATCAGCTCTACCTGTATCCGGGAATTTTTAGCTGCAGGAGATATGGAAAAAGCCAACCGTTTTTTGGGGCATCCCCATGTGCTCACCGGACAGGTGGTGTCCGGCAGAGGTCTCGGTCATACCATCGGCGTACCCACTGCCAATTTGGCACTGTCCGAGGGTGTGCTGCTGCCCCGGTCGGGTGTCTATGCCTGCAAAGCCTGGGTGGAGGGAAACAGCTATCTGGCTGTGACCAATGTAGGCAGCCGTCCCACAGTGGGCGGTCACCGGGTCACGGTAGAGCCCTGGCTGCTGGATTTTGCGGGAGATCTTTACGGAAAACAGCTGACGCTGACCTTCCACAAGTTTTTGCGCCCGGAGGAAAAATTCCCGGATCTTACCGCTTTGCAGCGAGAAATTCAAATAAATGCCGCACAAACAAGGAAATTCTTTGAATTTTCCTGAAAAATTTCCTTTACAATTGGGAAAACTTGTGATAAGATAGTCGGGCTGGCTATGGCCAGTGGATATTATTTCTATGCCCGCAGCTCAGTTTTGGGAAGACACCGACCCTTTACTTGGCGCAGGGTAAATTTAAAAAAGGTGGTAAACACAATGATTCAGAAGGAAAAGAAGACCCAGGTCATCCTGGACAACGCTACTCACGAGGGCGATACCGGTTCTCCCGAGGTTCAGGTTGCTATCCTGACTGCTCGGATCAACGAGCTGACCGATCACCTGCGCGTGCACAAGCATGACAACCACTCCCGTCGTGGTCTGCTGATGATGGTTGGTAAGCGCCGTAACCTGCTGGACTATCTGGCAAAGAAGGACATCAACCGTTATCGTGCTATCATCGCCAAGCTGGGTATCCGTAAGTAAGAACAAAAAGTAAGGCGACGGAACCCCGTCGCCTTCTTTTTTCCAACGGATCTTTTGCTCCAGTCGTGGGTTTTGTAAGCGCCCATATACACAAAGTATTATGGTCGCCTACAACCTTCGCCTGAGGCAAAAACTCTCGTTGGTCACACACATCTGTCAATATCGGGAGCAAATTTAGCAGTTGAATGGGCTGTCGAGCCATCGACATTCGATTCAAGTGCTAAACCTCCCGAATAAATAAAAACTTTAGGAGGTAAATACAAATGATTACTCGCAAGCAGTATCCCAACCATCATGTTTATGAGATGGAAATCGGCGGCCGTCCTTTCACTGTTGAGACCGGTCTGGTTGCCGAGCTGGCAAACGCTGAGTGCATCTGCCGCTACGGCGACACTGTGGTCCTGACCACCTGCACCTGCAATCCCATCCCCAAGGCTGGTATCGACTACTTCCCCCTGACCATCGAGTTTGAGGAGAGAATGTACGCCGTCGGCCGCATCCCCGGCTCCTTCAACCGCCGTGAGGGCAAGCCCTCCGAGCGCGGCATCCTGAACAGCCGTATCATCGACCGTCCTATGCGTCCTCTGTTCGACGAGGAGCTGCGTAACGACACCGTCGTGACCTGCACCGTCCTTGCCAACGACTACGAAAATCCTGTTGAGATCGTAGCCTCTCTGGGCGCTTCCATCGCCATCGCTTCTTCCGATGTGCCCTGGAACGGACCTGTTGCTACCACCAATGTTGCCCACGTCGGCGACAAGTATATCATCAACCCCTCTGCTGACGAGCGGGATGCCTGCGACTGCTTCGTGTGCATCTCCTCCACCTTTGAGAAGGTCGTCATGATCGAGACCGAGGCAAACGAGGCTCCCGAAGCCATCGTTTACGAAGCCATTCGCATCGCCCACGAGACCAACATGGAGATCGTTAAGTTCATTAACGGCATCGTTGCTGAGATCGGCAAGCCCAAGTTCACCTTTGAGAAGGCTGCTGTTAACCATGACCTGCTGGACGAACTGATGGAGTACGGTCTTCCCCAGATCGAGCATGCTCTGGACACCGACGACAAGAATATCCGTGAGGAGCGGCTTACCGCTGCCCGTCTGGATTTCGCTGAGAAGTTCGGTGAGAAGTACGAGGACTTTGAGACCCACATTGAGGTCTGCCTGTACAAGATGCAGAAGAAGGTCGTCAAGAAGTGGCTGCTTGCCGGCAAGCGTGTTGACGGCCGTGGCATGGACGACATCCGTCCTCTGGATGCACAGGTCAGCCTGCTGCCCAGAGTGCACGGCTCCGGCCTGTTCTCCCGTGGTCAGACCCAGGTGCTGTCTATCTGCACCCTGAACACCCTGTCCGCTGCCCAGAAGCTGGACACCATCTACCCCGAGGAGACCAAGCGTTATATCCACCACTACAACTTCCCCTCTTTCTCCACCGGCGAGGCAAGAGCCGCCCGCTCCACCTCCCGTCGTGAGATCGGTCACGGCGCTCTGGCCGAGAAGGCTCTGCTGCCTGTGATCCCCCCTGTCGAGGAGTTCCCCTACGCCATCCGTGTGGTCTCTGAAGTTGTGTCCTCCAACGGTTCCACCTCTCAGGGCTCCATCTGCGGCTCTACTCTGGCTCTGATGGACGCCGGTGTGCCCATCAAGGCTCCCGTTGCCGGTATCTCCTGCGGTCTGATCCAGGACGATGACGGCTCCTTCACCACCTTCATCGACATTCAGGGTGTTGAGGACTTCCACGGCGAGATGGACTTCAAGGTTGCCGGTACTACCGAGGGTATCTCCGCCATCCAGATGGACCTGAAGAACAAGGGCCTGACCATG
>JAZOSG010000037.1:0-4104 GCA_045657005.1 Faecousia sp. | reverse complement strand
ACCAGAAGCCCAAAAATCAGGCTATAGCGCAGGACAGGTCTTGTCCACAAAAACTCCCGGAAGCTTCCCACTTTTTCCTGAAACAGGCTGATGCCGAACATCAAGGCAATACCAAAGAGCAAAATGCCGTAGTCCAGCCCGGTCAGTCCCAAATTCAGCATTGTGCCGTCCCAGAGGATATGGAAATTAAGGGTGGTAAACAGGCTGCCCATCCGGGCGAAATAGTCTCCCACATTCGGGAAAAGATCTACAATGCGGATCAGATTCATCAAAAGGAACATCCGCAGCATCTCAAAAACGCCATACCAGCGCTTGGTTTTCAGGTGGAACCGATCGTGGAATTTTTCATAGACCGGGTTCAGTTCCTCGGACACTACGATCACAAAGCAGTTCAGCATCCCCCACAGGACAAAATTAGGTGTCAGCCCGTGCCAGATGCCGGTGACGAACCAAGTGGCGATAGACGCTGCATATACCGGCAGCCGCTTGCCAAAATTACCAAGTTTTGACCGGGCGGCCTTACTCAACTTCAGCATCGGCTGGCTGACGGAAATGGGATAAAAAATATAGCTCTTCATCCACTCGCCCAGGGTGATGTGCCATCTGCGCCAGTATTCGGCAATGTTTTTGGAGAAATAGGGGCGGATGAAGTTTTCCTGCAAGGTAATACCCAGCGCCTGAGAAATACCCAGTGCCATATCGATGCCGCCGGTAAAGTCCGCGTAGATCTGCACCGCATAGAAAAGGGTCAGCAGGAAGAAGCCAACGCCTGTAAATTCCGGTGCTTTCAGAGCAATCACCGCCGCAGCGATCCTGTCAGCGATGACCAGCTTTTTGAAAAAGCCCCACAAAAGCCTTTGCAGGCCGAAGGACAGCTGTTTGCCGTCAAAGTGGCTTCCCTGGATCAGCTGGGGTGCCAGATCGGAATATTTACTGATAGGTCCCTGGATCAATTGCGGAAAATAGGATACAAACAGCGCCAGCTTAAAGAAATTCTTCTCTGCTACAGCCGTACCCCGGTACACATCCACTGCGTACCCCATGCTCTGGAACATGTAGAAGGAAATACCCAAGGGCAGCCCCAGGGTCAAAAAGGACAGGCTGCCGCCCTCTGCCAGCGTGCGAAACGGCTCTGTCAGACACGCCTTACACACAGCCAGCACTGCAAAATTCAGCACCAGGCACACCGTCAGCAGCAGACGGTTTTTCCCCTTGGTCCTTGCTTTATAGCTTTTCTTTTCCTCACGAGTCAGGGCCTGCTTATTTTCTGCCAGGTATGTATCCTGCCGCCGCAAATTCCGTGCCATCCAGTTGGTAAAGCCGTAGGTGGAAAGGGTGGTCAGCAGGATAAAAAAGGCATACTCCACCCCTGCCCACAGGTAAAAGAACCAGCTGGCAGCCAGCAGAAATATCCAGCGGTATTTTTGCTTCAAAAGGTAGTAGCCCAGAAGCACCACCGCCGCAAACAGCAAAAAGCTTACCGATGTGAACTGCATATCATTCGTCCATCAGCTTTTCCACCAGAGCATACAGCGCCTGGGCGGAATTGAAGTTTTCAGGGGTCAGCTCCACCGCCGGGATCTGCACATCAAACTCCGCGTCGATCTCTGCCACGATGGTAACGATGTCAAAGGAATCCAGGACCTTATTATCGATCAGCCCGGTCTGGGTTTCAAAATCCACCTCGGGGTGCAGTTCATTCAAAATATTCAAAAGTGTCTCCATGGTACGCTCTCCTTTATTTTTCCGTGTACATTCTCTTAAGCAGGTTTCTGTCGATCTTGCCGTTGGGTGTCAAAGGCAGAGTTTCCAACTGCTTTGTCACATTTGGCACCATATATCTGGGCAGCTTGCCCTTGATGTAGGCAGTCAGTTCGCCCACAGGCAGCTCGCCGGTATAGTACAGCACGATCTTCTTTTTCTCGTTATCAAAAATGCAGCAGGCGCTGCGCACCTGAGGATGCATATTGACGATCACTTCGATCTCGCCCAGCTCGATCCGGTGTCCCATGTGCTTGATCTGATAATCCTTCCTGCCGGCAAATTCCAATTCGCCCCGGTCGTTCATCCGACCCAAGTCGCCGGTGCGGTAGTTCAGCTCCGGGTAGAGCTTGTTCAAGGGATTCTGAACAAAGGCTTCGTCGGTCTTTTCCGGGTTGCAGTAATAGCCCAGGGTCAACCGTGTGCCCCGAACGCAGATCTCACCCTGCTCCCCTGCCTTGGGGATCTGGTCTTGTTCGTTCAGCAGCAGGATCTGGGTGTTGCGGAAGGGTCTGCCAATGGGCAATGTCTCATCCTCGGCAAATTCCCGATCCACCTCGTAATAGCAACAGATGCCAGTGGTCTCGGTGGGACCGTAGAGATTGATAAACCGGGCATTGGGCAGTGCCTGCCGCCACAGGTTGAATTGCTTGATAGGAAATACCTCGCTGGCAAAGGCGATGGTACGCAAGTACTCCGGCTTGACCGTTTCAAAGGTGCGGAAGGAGGAGATCATGGTCAGCGCCGAGACCACCCAGCACAGGGTATTGATCTTATGCGCGTATAAAAATTCCACCAGCTTGATGGGGAACATAAACAGCTGCTTAGGGATCAGAACGGTAGTAGCACCGTACTTCAAAGTAGGAATGACCTCTTTGAGGTAAGCATCAAAATACAAAGGTGTCTGGTTGCCAAAGACGGTGTTTTCATCGAATTTCAGCACATCGCACAGGTGCTCCACATAGTCAATGACACTACGGTGGCACGCCATAACGCCCTTAGGCACGCCGGTAGAACCGGAGGTGAAGACGATGTAAATAGGGTCGATATCCAGCTGTTCCCGACGAATCGCTTCCAACGCCACATCGTCACATTCTGTCTGCGCGATCTGCTGATAGGCACAGATCCTGCCTTTGTAATTCAGCTGCGCAGCCATATCCCGGGTGGTCTCATCGCAAATCAGTACGCCCGGCTCCAGGGTCTGGAAGATCAGCTCGATCCGGTGCCGGGGCATCTCGTCATCCAGAGGCACATAGTAGCAGCCGGCGTAGATCGCGCCGAAAAACGCCGCCAAGGTGGTAGGATGCTTGCGCATGAACACCACCACAGGCTGCTTGTAAAAGCCCTCCCGGTGCAGCCATGTGGCCACGCTCCGCGCCTGACGGTACACCTGCGAAAAGGTAAGCGCCGTTTCCTCATTGGAAAACGCCACCTTATCAGGGCATTGGGTAACAGTTTTTTCCAGATATTCCAGAATATTGGTCTGCATAGCAGTTTCTCTCCTTATCGTGTGATCAGGCAGCGGTATTCCTGCTTCAGCGGCTTGCCGCAGGCAAGGACGGATTGCTGCGCCAGCACCTCCATCGCGTCGATAAAGCCGGCACCGATCCGGTGATCCCGTTTGATCAGGGACAGCTCCGTACAGCCCAGGATGATCGCCTGTGCGCCCTGATCACGCAGCGCCTGCGCTGCCGCAAAAAATTTATCCATTTGCGCAGGTTTTCCTGCCTTGACATTTTCAAAGATCAGGTGCATCACCGCTTTTTGCGCCTGCTCATCAGGAACCACAGGTGTCAGTCCCTGGGCACACAGTTCCCGGTGAAATATTTTCGACTGGATCGTGCCGTCAGTCGCCATAATGCCAACGGCTTCGATGCCGTTCTCCTTCAGATGGCGCACTGTTTCCCGGACACCGTTGATGATCGGCACCGGGATCCCGGCTTCCAGACGGTCAAAAAAGTAATGGGCGGTAACGCAGGGGATCGCGATCCGGCTGACCCCTTGCATTTGCAGCGCCTGTCCGATCCGAAGCATTTCCGGCAAGGGATCTTCCTGGGTATTGTCCAGGATATACGCCGTCCGGTCGGGGATATAGGGCATATTATAGACGATCATCGGCAAATGTGCCTGATCCGTCCGGGCATCGGTCATGTTGATGACCAGCTCCATAAAATGGGCGGTAGCAATAGGTCCCAGACCTCCGATCACGCCCAGTGTTTCTTGAGAGTGTGACATAATTCCACCTCAGGGAAGTGTATTAAGAATAACAGGATCGTTCCAGGGCAGCGGGCTGTAAGGCAGCTCCTCCGCAGGGGTAGGCGGATACAGGGACTCGTCCCGGTT
>JAZOSG010000036.1:0-3879 GCA_045657005.1 Faecousia sp. | reverse complement strand
CGCAGGATCATCAAGAACCGGAAGAAGCCGCGGAAAGAACCTATGATCGACGGCCATGCGGGTTTCCTCTGCCTTGACAAGAACGACATGCCGATGGTGGCGCTCCACTGGGAGAAGTACATGGAGCATGTGGTTGCCAAGTACAACAAGACCTACCGTGTGCAGCTGCCGAAGATCACACCCCATGTGTGTCGGCATACCTTCTGCTCCAACATGGCTAAGTCTGGGATGAATCCCAAGACGCTGCAGTATATCATGGGACACAGCGATATCAGCGTGACGCTGAACACCTACACGCACGTTCAATTCGATGATGCGAAGCAGGAACTCCTGCGGGTAGCCGGCAGATAGACCGTTGGTAAACTCCCCAATTTTACCAACGTTTTTACCAAAGTTGCCCAAGAAAGCATGAGAAGAAACGAGAAGATTTGAGAAGACACGAAAATCGCCCCTAACATTTAGGCGGTGGAAGAGGCATAAATACAAGGATTTAAGAAAAAATCCGGTACTTTTAAGGAGATTCATAAGATGGTTAAAATCTTATTTGTTTGCCATGGCAATATCTGTCGCAGCCCGATGGGTCAGTATGTTTTGCAGGATATGGTGAAAAAGGCGGGGGTGGCGGACCGTTTTCAGATCGCGTCTGTGGCAGTCAGCCGGGAGGAGCTGGGAAATCCGGTGTATCCCCCTGCCCGTCGGGAGCTGAACCGCCATGGCATCGCCTGCGACGGTCACTGCGCCCGGCAGATCACCCAGGCAGATGTGGACAGCTATGACCACATCTTCTATATGGACAGCTCCAATCTGCGCTATCTGCAGCGGATGTTCCCCGGCGAGACGAAATTTAAGCCGTTTTTGAGCCGGGATGTGGCAGACCCCTGGTACACCGGGGACTTTACCCAGACCTGGCAGGATATCTGTGAGGGATGTGAGCGCATCCTGGAGGAGTTGACCTAATGGACAGAGAAAAATTGGAAGCACAGCTGGCGGAATTGCCGTTGTATGTGTACACCTACATCGATCCGAACAGCATCGAGTATTCTGATCGGATCCGTTGGATCTGTGAGCATGAGTGCCCCATGTACGGTAAAACCTGGGCGTGCCCTCCGGGGGTAGGCTCAGTAGGGGAGTGCCGGGATAAATGCCTGAGCTATAATAGCTGCCTGATGATCGGCACCATTACAGAAACGGAAAACATAACGGATATTGAAGAGACGCTGCGCACAAGACCGGATCATGAGGCGATCACGAATCAAGTGCGCCAGATGTTCCGGGATCAGGGGATCGAGCCGTATATCCTGTCCACAGAGGCCTGCGCCGTGTGTGAGCGCTGCGCGATTTTGGACGGCTTGCCTTGCCGTATGCCCGGCAGGATGCACCCCTGTGTGGAAAGCCACGGCATCAATCTGATCCCCACGCTGGAAGAAAACGGCCTGGATTTTCAATACGGCGGAAATATCGTCACATGGTATTCGCTGCTGTTCTTCAATGAATAACAGTGCAAATTTCAGCATATCGAGCTGCCGAGAAAACTTTGTTGTCATTGCGAACCAGTGCGCACACTGGTGTGGCAATCTCAAAAAACAAGCTATTACAATAGATTCCCACGCCAGTCTGCGGACTGGCTCGGAATGACAATTGGTTGGTTACATGTCAGTAAACACCTCAATAAACTGCAATTTAATTATCAAAGCAGGGCTGACCGTAATGGGTCAGCCCTGCTTTTGCTGCATTATTTCATCAACTTGCACACAAGCGCTGTGTATGCGGTGGGATCCTCCAGAGGCAGGTCGGCAAGCAGCTGTGCCTGGCAGGCAAGCAGCTGAGCGTAATCCTTTGCCTTGGCGGTATCCTCGATCATTGCCTTTTGCAGTGCCTTGACTGCATCGTGGTCCGGATTCAACTCCAGGATCCGCTCAGCAGGGATCGGCATATCGGGATTTACCCGCTTGAGGTATTTTTCCATCTCAAAGCTCATGCCGTTAGCAGGGGTCATGCACACGGGGGCGCTGCCCAGATTGCCGGAGAGCTTGACCTCCTTGACGGTATCCCCCAGAGAATCCTTGACGAAGGTCAGAAGTCCCTTCAGCTCCTCAGCCTTTTCCTCCAGCTGCTTTTTCTCCTCCTCGGACTGCAGACCCAGATCCTCGGTGGCGGCGTTGCACAGCTGCTTTTCGGCGTAGGTCATCAGCGTCTGGGCAACGAACTCGTCTACCTCGTCAGTAAACAGCAGCACATCGTAGCCCTTGTCGGACAGCGCCTGCACCTGGGGCTGCTTGCTGATACGCTCCTTGCTTTCGCCGGAAATATAGTAGATCTTCTGCTGATCCTCCGCCATGGAATCCACATATTCCTTGAGGGTGATCAGTTTGTCCTGCTTCTGGCTGGCAAACAGCAAAAGATCCTGGGTAGCATCCTTGTGAGCGCCGTATTCCGAGACAGTGCCGTACTTCAGCTGACGGGCAAAGGCGGCGTAGAATTCCTCGTACTTTTCCCGGTCGTTTTCCAGCATAGAAAGCAGCTCGGACTTGATCTTCTTTTCAATGTTTCTTGCGATGATGGCAAGCTGCCGGTCATGCTGCAGCATTTCCCGGCTGATATTCAGGGAAAGATCCTGGCTGTCCACCACGCCCCGGACGAACCGGAAATGCTCGGGCAGCAGATCCTCGCAGGACTCCATGATCATCACGCCGGAGGAATACAGCTGCAGACCGGGCTTAAAGTCCTTGGTGTAGAAATCATAGGGCGCTTTGCCGGGGATATACAGCAGCGCCTTGTAGGAAACCGTACCCTCGGCACTGGAATGGATCACCCGGAGGGGCTTGCTGAAATCAAAGAATTTCTCCCGGTAGAAGCTTTCGTATTCCTCCTCGGTCACATCCTTCTTGCTGCGCTGCCACAGGGGGATCATGGAGTTGAGGGTATCTTCTTCCATGTAGCTTTCATATTCGGGCTTGTCCTCGGGGGAGTCCTCCTTTACCCGGGACTTGGAGACCTCCATCCGGATGGGATAGCGAATATAGTCGGAGTACTTTTTGATAAGAGAGCGAATCTCGTATTCCTCCAGGAACCGGGAGAACTTATCGTCCTCGGTATCTGCCTTCAGGGTCATGATCACATCGGTGCCGGCCTCGCTTCTTTCAGCCTCTTCAATGGTGTAGCCGTCAGCACCGTCGGAGACCCACTTCCAGGCGGTGTTCTCGCCGTACTTTTTGGAGATGACCGTCACAGAGGAAGCTACCATAAATGCCGCATAGAAGCCAACACCAAACTGTCCGATAATGTCGATGTCCTCGTTTTTCTCCATTGCCTGCTTGAAGCCCAGAGAGCCGGACTTGGCGATGGTGCCGAGATTTTCTTCCATGTCCTCCCGGCTCATGCCGATGCCGTTGTCGGAAACGGTCAGCGTGCCGGCAGATTTATCCCGGGTGATGGTGATGGCGAACTGATCCCGGCTGATGCCCACCTTGTCGTCGGTCAGGGCGGTGTAGGCGAGCTTGTCGATGGCGTCCGAGGCGTTGGAGATGATCTCCCGGAGGAAGATCTCCTGGTGGGTGTAGATAGAATTGATCATCAGATCCAGCAGCCGCTTGGACTCGGCTTTGAATTGTTTTTTGCGCATACTGTATTCTCCTTTAGCACTCTAAATGTCTGAGTGCTAATATTATACCGCAGTTTCCCAAAAATGCAACCCCTTGGAAAAAAGTTCTTTTATTATTCACAATTGTGTGCTATGATTAGACTGTATTGTTATGCTCTAAATTCCAGTTTATCGGGCGGCAGTGCCGCCGGACAATTCGTGCAAAGTGCCTATCAATTCGTTAGTTCCCTGACCCGCTCGGTATCGTTACTGCGTTAAAAAATGGTGGATTACGAATG
>JAZOSG010000035.1:0-16059 GCA_045657005.1 Faecousia sp. | reverse complement strand
GACCGTCAATGTCTGCAAGAAAAAGCAGCTGACCAATATGCGTGCCGCCGGCTCGGATGAAGCCCTGCGGCTGACCTCTCCCAAAGTAAGTCGGAGGCCAAGCGGTCTTAGGAAGACAACCATGCTCAGCTACTCCTTGGCTCACAGAACGACATGGCTACGATCCGACTTGACCGTCAATGTCTGCAAGAAAAAGCAGCTGACCAATATGCGTGCCGCCGGCTCGGATGAAGCCCTGCGGCTGACCTCTCCCAAAGTGTTCTCCTTGGAGCAGTGCCTGGAATTTTTGGCAGACGACGAGCTGCTGGAATGTACGCCCAAGAGCCTTCGTATCCGTAAGCGTGAACTGGATCACGCGATGCGTATGCGCAACCTGATGAAAAAACGCAATCAGGAGTAAGTATGAAGAAGGTTCTATCCATTCAGGATCTTTCCTGTCTTGGTAAGTGCAGCCTGACGGTGGCACTGCCGGTGCTGTCTGCCATGGGCTGTGCCTGCAGCGTCCTGCCCACGGCAGTCTTATCTGCCCACACGGCATTTCCTGATCCCCATATCCGCAGTCTGACGGAAGATATCTTACCCATCTGCCGCCATATGGCAAGCACCGGTATCCATTTTGACGCGGTCAGTGTCAGCTACCTTGCCGACCCGGCACAGGCAGCGGCTGTGGAAACAGCACTGGAACAGTTCGACGGTTTCACGGTCATCGACCCGGCAATGGGCGATCACGGAAAGCTCTATTCCGGGCTGGATGATACCCATGTGAAAGCTATGAAGAACCTCTGCCAAAAGGCAAATCTGCTGCTTCCCAATGTGACAGAGGCAGCGCTGCTGACCGGAATTTCTTACCGTGAGACTGCTGATCCTGCGTATTATCGGGCGCTTTTGGAGGGAATACTGGCATTGGGCGCAGATGCTGCGGTCATCACCGGTGTTTCCTTAGAACCGGAAATGACCGGATTTCTGGGTTTCAGCCGGGAAAACGGTGAATTTTCCTACCAGGCAGACCGGCTTCCGCAAAAGTTCCACGGCACAGGCGATCTGTTCACCGCCGTGCTCACCGGCGCGTATGTCCGGGGACAGGCACTTCCGGACGCGGCGACTCTTGCCGCCCGGTTCGTAGAAAAGGTCATTGCCGCCACCGGGGATTCCTCCCCCTTCGGCGTGGAATTTGAACCCCAGCTCCCCTGGCTCTGGAAGCAGCTGTAAAATCAAAATTTGCCTTATAAAAGGGCGTGTTGCAAAATGCTGCAGCACGCCCCTAAACTATGCAAATGTCTACATCCTGCGGATGTAAGGGCGGATATTATCCGCCCGCGGGCGACTAATCGTCGCCCCTACAGATTCTAACGATAGATTTTTGAATTTTGCAACACACCCTTTTTACGGTATAATGCGGCTCCAGTCGAACAATTCGCCGGGGTCGTTTCTCTGTGGAGAAAAATCCTCATGTCCGATCACATGATCTCTGTCCATGGGAATATCGTTGCGCTGGCACACATCGGTGACCAGCGCTTTCAGCGCCTCATACTGGGCATCGGTAAAGCCCAAAAGGCTTTTATCCAGCTTTTTATATTCCGCTTTCGTCATGTACATGGACATATCGTCCGCTGAGCCGATCCCCACCAACTCGATACCGATGGAATACAAATTCATTTTGTTGGTGTACTTTTCATCGCCCAGCCACTCGCCCTTTCCGGCATGCCATGCCGTCCGGTCCTCGGGTATGTAGCAGTAAACTGTCCCTTCCCTGTCGATGATATAATGGATGCTCACATCCGCATCGATGAAGGTCTGGCGCACATACTCCATCCGGTAGGGGTCCTCCGGATGATCCACCACCGCACTGCAGAAATGGATCATCACATATTCCGGTTCGTGCAGCTGCTCCCAGGAAAAATCATGGCCGTTTCCCAGCTCTCCCAAATAATGCTCCACCGCACCGGGATACACCGTGATCGGTGGCGGCTGGGTCGTGGTAGGCGGTACTGTGGTTTCAGCGGTAGTGGTCGGCACTGACGCAAGCTGCGTCCGGGTCTGACAGCCGCAAAGCACCAGCATCACCAAAGCCAGCCAGAGCAAATATCTTTTCATGTGATCGCCCCGTTTTATTTCTTTTTCAGCACCACTGCCGTGCGGCTGGGCAGATATAGCAATATTCCGGTCCTGCCGTCCTTTTCCGTGGTGGAATAGCGCTGATGGTAGATCCGTCCCTGTCCGCCGAAGCAGAAATCATCGGTTGACATAATAACTTCGTATTCTCCTGCCTCCGGCACGGGCACAAAGCACCCGTCATAGGAATTCACCGGATGGAAATTAAAGGCAAATACCGCGCTGCCCTTTTTATAAACCAGGGTTTTTGCCATATTATCCAGTGCCAGCTGGGTATCCTTTCCGGACAGCACCCGGTTACTCTTTGCCATGGAGACCATTGCCTTTTCAAAGCTGTTGAGGTACTGGTATTTCAGGTTTGGATCATCCGCCAGCGACCACTGCCTGCGGCAGTAATGGTAGCTCCAGCCGTTGCCCTCTCTGGGAAAATCGATCCACTCCGGGTGACCAAACTCGTTGCCCATGAAGGTCAGGTAGCCATCGCCGCCCAGGCTCATGGTGATCAGCCGCAGCAGCTTGTGCAGCGCCATACCCCGGTCGATCACCAGATTTTGCTTGCTCTTTTCCATGCCCCAGTACATTTCCTGGTCGCACAGCCGGAACATGATAGTCTTGTCCCCGACCAGCGCCTGGTCATGGGACTCGCAGTAGCCGATCTGTTTTTCCTTTGGTCTGCGGATAGTAAGCTCGTAGTAAATGCTGTTAAGATCCCAGTGCTCGTCGGCAGTTTCCTTCAATAGCCGGATCCACATATCCGGCTCGCCCATGGCAAGGCGGTAGTCAAAGCCCACGCCGCCGTCCTTTACAGGCAGGCACATACCGGGCATGGCAGACATGTCCTCCGCGATCAAAATTGCGTTGGGATCCACCTGCCGCACCAGTTCCGTGGCAAGCTGCAGATAAGTCACCGCCTCGGTGTCGGTGTTCATGGAAAAATATTTTTCGTAGGAATCAAAGCTCGTTCCCAGACCGTGAACCTGATAGAGCATGGATGTAACGCCGTCAAACCGGAAGCCGTCAAAGTGGTACTCCGTCAGCCAATATTTCAGATTGGACAGCAGAAAATGGATGACCTCATTTTTGCCGTAGTTAAAGCATTTTGTACCCCAGGCGGAGTGCTCACCCTTACCGCCCTCATGGAAAAACTGATATGCCGTACCGTCGAATTCGTTGATGCCCTCCCGGGTATTTTTGCAGGCATGGGAGTGCACCACATCCAAAAGCACCGCGATCCCCATGGAATGGGCAGTATCGATCAACTTTTTCAGCGCCTCCGGTGTGCCGAACCGGGAAGAAGCAGCAAAGAAATTGGTCACCTGATAGCCAAAGGATGCGTAGTAGGGATGCTCCATGATCGCCATGATCTGAATGGTATTGTAGCCCAATTTCTTGATCCTGGGCAGGATCTTCTCCCGGAACTCGTCGTAAGAGCCTACCTTGCCCTCTTCCTGCGCCATACCGATATGGCACTCATAGATAAAAAGGTTCTTTTTCGGTTTGAAGGCTGCATCCGTCCAGGAAAATTCCCGGGGGGTATGGATCACCCCGTTCCAGGCGTTGGTCTTGGGATCCTGCACCACCCGATTGGCATACAGAGGGATCCTCTCCAGCTCCCGGTCGCCGTTTACCACGACCGCCATCACGCGGCTGCCCTCCGGCAGGGCATCCTCACCCTTTAAAAACAGCTCAAAAACGCCGTGTTCTTTCTTTTCCAGAGGACATGCGTACCGGTTCCAGTTGTTAAAGTCACCGGTTAAGTAGACCTTGTCTGCTGCAGGTGCCCACTCCCGGTAATACCAGCCGCCCTTTTCCTTATGGAATCCAAAGTAGTGATAGCCGTTGGCAAACTCCGCAAGAGTCTCGTGGTTTGTAAGCAGCTCTTTTTTCTTTCTATTGTAATTCTCCATCCGCAGGTCAATGTCCTTTTCAAAGGCCTTGAGCATCGGATCGTATTGAAAGATCTTATGTTTCATAGCGATATCCTTTCATAAAACGATTGAAAGCAGTCTGCCGCTTATTTTATTGTACCTTTCCCGGATTGGTTCGTCAATCCTTTTCCTGTAGTTAATAAAAGGAATTAAAAATTGTCATTGCCGCCAGTGCACACTGGATGGCAATGACAATTGGTTTTATGTCTTACGGATGAACTTTTCCTTGCACTTGGGGCAGGTGATGGAGATCTTGCCCTTTCCCCGGGGGACTCGAACCGGCTGGCGGCAGTGGGGGCAGTCAAAATATTTATGCTGTCTGTCCTTAATGCGTTCTACAAACCGCAGGTATTTGCGGTTTTCCTCGTATCGCTTATAAGTATTCCGGGACAGGCTCCGGAAGATCGCCCAGCCCATAAGCACATAGGACAAGATCGTCAAAAGCCAGCTGATCAGCGGCAGCCGAATCAACATGCACAGCACACAGGCGATCAGTCCCGATACCAAGATCGCGGTGTTGAGCTTATCTGTGCCGTAGCGTCCCTGCATAAAGCTCCGGATTCCGACAGCCATCTTAGCGCCCAAATTCCGCAGCCAATTCCTGATTCCGTTCATGCGTATCACCTTTGCAATGTAATATACTCACATTATATTGCAATACCACAGGATTTCAACATCCATTTTTGATTGTTTACGGATTGTTTACGGAAAATCCAGCCCCGGATCGGGGCTGGATCAAATTTATTCGCTGTATTGATTGGGAACAGGTGTCACCACCGGCGTACCGTCCCGGTTCAAAAGGGGAGTCAAACCGCCGGCATAGCCGCTCAAAGCAAACATATAGTTAACGCCCGTATGCCGATCCACCAGGATCTTCACCGCCGGATTCACAAATCCGCCCTGGCTGTAGGCTTCAATGAAGCGGTCGTCTTTTGCCATATCAGTTCTCCTTAACGCCCTCGACCAATCCGTTTGCCATACCCACCAGACCCTGCATTTCGCTGGGAATGATGATCTTGGTCGCCTTGCCGTCAGCCACCTTTTCCATTGCCTGGATGGCCTTGAGCTTAACTACCTGTTCGTTGGGTGCTTTCTCGTTGAGCATTGCCATAGAGTCTGCCATTGCCTGCTGGACAGTACGGATCGCCTGGGCTTCACCGTCTGCCTTCAGGATCGCTGCCTGCTTATCGGCCTCCGCCTTCAAGATGGCAGCCTGCTTTTCCGCGTCGGCACGGAGGATCGCGGACTCTCGCTCACCTTCCGCAATCAGGATCGCGGATTTCTTCTGGCCTTCCGCCTGCAGGATCGCCTGACGGCGGTCACGCTCAGCCTTCATCTGCTTTTCCATGGAGCTTTGGATATCTGCCGGAGGCAGAATATTCTTCAGCTCCACGCGGTTGACCTTGATGCCCCAGGGATCGGTAGCTTCATCCAGAATAGAGCGCATTTTGGTGTTGACCACATCCCGGGAGGTCAATGTCTGATCCAGCTCCAGATCGCCGATGATATTACGCAGGGTGGTCGCGGTCAAGGTCTCCATTGCTGCCATAGGCTGCTCCACGCCGTAGGCGTACAGCTTAGGATCAGTGATCTGGAAGTACACCACAGTATCGATCTGCATGGTGACATTATCCTTGGTGATCACCGGCTGAGGAGGGTAGTCCAGGACCTGCTCTTTAAGACTTACACGCCGGGCGATCCGGTCGATGAAGGGGACCTTGAAGTGCAGACCCACACCCTGCACCGCGTGGAACGCGCCCAGACGCTCAATGACATATGCCCGGGACTGCTGCACCACATAGATATTGGAAATAATAATGATGAGAAGAATCGCGACAACCGCTAAAATAATGAACCATTCCATAAATAGTACCTCCTGAAATATTATTTTGTATTTACGGTTACCGAACCGTGACGAAGAGCTTGACACCCTCCACGCGGTCAACTACGACCTGTGTACCTGCCTTGATCGGCTCGCCATTGGTGCTTCTGGCAGTCCACTCCATAGCGCCCAGCTTTACCTGCCCCTGAGACACCGTATTATCGATATCTCCGGTAACCAGTCCTTTTGTGCCGATCACAGAGTCCACATTTGTCCGGGTCAGCTTCGGCGTAAACAGCTTTCTGACCACCGGGCGCAGGGCGCACAGCAGTACACCGGACACTGCCAGAAACAAGACCACCTGCAGCCAAATCTCTGCACCCAGCAGGCTTGCGACCATCGCCGTCAAAGCACCGGCAGCAAACCAAAGGGACACCACAGCCACAGTAGATGCCTCAGCCAGCACAAACAGGATCAGCAGGATCAGCCATACAATTGCAGCCCAATTCATAAACGATTGCCTCCTTTCCTATCCTTGGGTTGTGATATTATGATAACAAAAACCGGATATCCGGTCAATTGGCAGAATGATCAAAAATCAGCTTTTTTAGCTTAAAAGTTGCTGTTTTCTTGTGTTTACCATAGTATTTCCAATTATTTAACTGAAAAATATTAAATTTGAACTTATTTAACCGTAAAGATATTTATTTTCCGGTTAAAAAGTTATATCTTATGGTTATATAACCATTTATACAAATACTAAAATTATGTCTCGCAGTTCCATAAACTCGGTATTCATTAAATTTTCTCTTCTCTTTTTCCCCGGCTTTTGTGCAACTTTTTCGGCAGAAAACCAACAATTTAATATTTTATCTTTGCCTTGGAAAAAAGGTTGCGCTGACAGGTTTTTTGATGTATAATCTAGTTGTAAAAATTTGGGCGAATGCCCACTGTTTGGAGGAATGTTATCATGTTTAATGCAATGATTGAAGTTCTGAAGGCCAATCCCCGGAAGATCGTCTTCACCGAGGGTCACGATGCCCGTATTCTGGAGGCAACCTCCCGTCTGGTAGAGGGTGGCTTTTTGACTCCCATCCTGATCGGCAATGTGGAAGAAGTTAAGGCAAACGCTGCCAAGGGCGGCTTCAATATTGAAGGCGTCGAGATCATCGATCCTCTGACCTACGAGGGTATGGACGCTATGGTCGAGAAGATGGTGGAGCTGCGTAAGGGCAAAATGTCCCCCGAGGATTGCCGCAAGGCACTGAGTAAGGGCAACTACTTCGGCACTATGCTGGTGAAGATGGGTCTTGCCGACTCCCTGCTGGGCGGCGCTACCTACTCCACCGCTGATACCGTCCGTCCCGCACTGCAGCTGGTCAAGACCAAGAAGGGTGCAAACCTGGTCTCCTCCTGCTTCATCATGGTTCGCGGCGATGAGAAGATCGCCATGGGCGACTGCGCCATTAACCTGAGCTACGAGGACAGCGTGGACAAGGAAGGCAATGTTACCGTTACCGCTGCACGCAAGCTGGCAGAGGTGGCTGTTGAGACTGCTAAGACCGCTAAGGTCTTCGGCATTGACCCCAAGGTAGCTATGCTGAGCTTCTCCACCAATGGCTCCGGCAAGGGCGGCACTGTCCAGCTGAGCCACGATGCAACTCAGGTCGCCAAGGAAATGGATCCCGAGCTGCTCATCGACGGCGAGATGCAGTTTGACGCTGCGGTCGCTCCCGAGGTCGGCCAGCTGAAGTTCCCCGGCTCTCCTGTTGCCGGCTACGCCAATACCTTCATTTTCCCCTGCATTGAGGCTGGCAACATCGGCTACAAGATCGCACAGCGTCTTGGTGGCTTTGAGGCCTACGGCCCCATCCTGCAGGGTCTGGCTGCTCCCATCAATGACCTGTCCCGCGGCTGCAACGCCGACGAGGTCTACAAGATGGCGATCATCACCGCCGCTCTTGTGTAATTTTATAAAAAATCTCTTTCCGGGCTGCTTCGGCAGCCCGGTTTTTTTGCGCAGAAAACCGAGGCATTGCTCCTATGTGGAAAGTTCTAAAAAACCAGCGGAAAATCATAGTTTTTTCCACAGGTCTGTGGACAGATTTTTCTTGTTTTTTCTTTGAAAATATGATAAAATTTACGGTGAGAAAATGTAACCTTTTTTTGAAGAAAAACAGACGAAAGGAGCCGCGTTTTTTATGTACTCATCTGCCTATGTCTGGGCAAAGATCCTTAGCTATCTGGAAGAACGCCTGGGTGCGCTGACTGTATCTACATGGTTCGATGACGCGGAGGTTGTCGAGCTGAACGAGGAGCAGCTGATCCTGTATTCCGCATCCGAATTCCGGCAGGATCATATCCGCCGCAGATTTACTGACTATATCCAAGATGCCCTCAAGGAAATTTTTAATTCCGACGCAAAGCTGATCGTTTTCGGCGACGAGGAGCTAAACGCTTACAACTCCAAGGGAACAAAAAAATCCTCCATGGATTTTAACCCCCAGTTTACCTTTGATAATTTTGTTGTGGGCCCTTCCAACCGTTTTGCCCACGGCGCGGCTGTTGCCGTCAGCAATAACCCCGGTCAGGCGTACAATCCGCTGTTTTTGTACGGCCCTCCCGGTGTTGGCAAGACCCATTTGCTGTACGCCATTGCCAACGGCATCCGCAAAATAAACCCCGATGCCAATATCGTCTATATCAAGGGCGATCAGTTTACCAATGAGCTGGTCTCCGCCATTAAGGACGGAAAGAATATTGAATTTCGCAGCAAGTACCGGGAAGCGGATCTGTTTTTGATCGATGATATTCAGTTTATCGCCGGCAAAGAAACCACCCAGGAAGAATTTTTCCATACCTTTAACAAGCTTTATGAAGAGCACAAGCAGATCGTCATGACCTCCGACCGGAAGCCCAGCGATATGCTGACCCTGGAGGACCGGCTGCGTACCCGTTTTGAGTGGGGTCTTTTAGCGGACATCCAGCCGCCGGACTATGAAACAAGAATGGCGATCATCAAGACAAAAGCAATGTCTCTGGGTCTGGAGCTGAGCGATGAGGTCTGCAATTACATTGCCGTCAATGTGACAAACAATGTCCGGCAGATCGAAGGCACTGTCAAAAAGATCATGGCATACAGAGATCTTAATAATATGCCCCTGGATCTTCCCAATGTCTCCCGCGCCATCGACGACATGTTTAAAAACGAGGGCAACGCCCTTCCCACGCCCAGTCTTATCATAAGTCAGGTCTGTAAATTTTATTCCATTGACGAAGCTGTGCTCCGCGGCACGCTGAAAAACAAGGGTACGGCGGAAGCCCGGCAGGTGGCCATCTATCTGATCCGTAAGCTGACCAACCTCAGTACCCCGGACATCGGTAAGGAATTCAACAAAGACCACTCTACCATCCTGCACTCTATTAAAAAGGTCGAAACGGCGCTTAAAAGCGGTGATGAAAATCTTCAGAACCACATCCGCGACATTACAGCCAACATAAACTCTTGCCTGTAAGTTTTACACAGCGCCTGTGGAAAGTGGAAAAGTTAATTGTGGAAAAGTCAGCATTTTATTTTTATCCACAGCAGCTGTTGAAAAAATCTATTTTTCAACATTTCTCCTGTGCATAAAAAGTCGTTACTTCTGTAAGGCAAAACCCGGTTTTCCACATAAAATTCTTCTAATACTGTTTCTACTACCTAAAAATATAAAAAAATATATATATCTTTTATTTATTAACAAAAAGGAGTTGTCACCATGCGTTTTACCTGTGAAAAAAGTATGCTTGTCACCGGTCTGAACATCACCGGACGGACAGTTGCTCAGAAAAGCGCGTTGTCTGCCATCGAAGGTATTTTGTGCTGCGCAGCCACCGGTCTGAGCCTTACCGGCTTCAATATGGAAACTGCCATTACCTATCAGATCGAGGCTGAGGTCAGCGATGCCGGACAGTGCGTCCTGCCTGCAAAGCTTTTCGGCGATATTATCCGCCGGCTGCCGGAAGGACCTGTCACCGTTGTGGTGGATGAAAATTATAAGGTCTCCATCCGGGCAGGCTACGCATCTTTTACCATCTCTGCCGAATCCGCTGAGGATTATCCGGAGCTTCCCGATGTGGGCACCGGCAGAAGCATCCGGATTCCCCAGACAGCCCTGAAAGAGCTGATCGCAGGTACGATCTTCTCCGTATCCGAAAATCAGGGACGCCCCATCCACACCGGTGTTAAGTTCGAAGTGGAGGATGATACCGTCTCTGCCATCGCGGTGGATGGCTTCCGTCTTGCCCGCCGCACCTTCCACACAGAGGAGCCTACCGGCCGCAGCATGTCCTTTGTTGTGCCTGCCCAGGGCTTAAAGGAAGTGGAAAAGATCCTGCAGGATGCAGACGCGGATGCGGCGTTCACTCTGGGAACAAAGCACATTTTGTTCCAGATCGGTGCTGCTACCCTGATCTGCCGTCTTCTGGAAGGTGAATTTTTGGATTGGCGGCGTGTGGTCCCCACCAACTGCCCCGTAAAGCTGGTGGCAAATGTAGGTGAGCTTACCTCCTCCATCGAGCGTGTGGGTCTGATCGTTTCCGAAAAGTACAAGAGCCCTGTCAGATGCGTATTTTCTGACCAGGTGCTGCTGCTGAAAACCAACACCACCATCGGTGCTGCGGAAGACCGCTGCACCATTGCCGGTGACGGCAAGGAGCTGGAGATCGGCTTCAATGTCCGCTACCTGTGTGATGCGCTGCGTGCAGTGCCCAGCGAAGAGGTGGTTCTGGAGCTGACCAACGGCTTGAGCCCCATTGTTATGACACCTGTGGACGATAAGTACGACTTTTCTTACATGGTGCTGCCTGTGCGCATCGCCAATTGAGGTAACAATGAAAGTAAAAGTCACGAAAAAAACACCGGAAAGTGAAATTCCCGTAGTGATCGGTACGGAGTTTATCAAGCTGGAGGCCGCACTGAAATTTGCCAATGCCACCGAATCCGGCGGTATGGCAAAGACAGTTATTCAGGACGGTCTTGTAGCGGTAAACGGTGAAGTTTGTACCATGCGTGGAAAAAAGCTGTATCCCGGCGATAAGGTATCCTTTGAAGGCAATACCTATCTGATCTGTATCCATGAACCTAAATAATATAACACTTTCCGATTTTCGGAATTACCGGCTTTTACAGCTTGATTTTGAACCGGGAGTCAATCTGATCGTGGGAAATAATGCCCAGGGCAAGACGAATCTTCTGGAAGCGATCATTTATATGGGTAGCGGAAAAAGCTTTCGCACCCAAAAGACAGCTGAGCTGGTAAGATTGGGAGCGGACTTTGGAGAGATCGAGGGAAATGTCTATTCCCAGGAACGGGAGCAGACCCTGCGGTGGATATTGTTTTCTGCCTCCAGACCCCGTCAGCTGTTTCAAAACGGTGTCAAAAAGAAAACAGCCGGAGACATTTCCGGTGTCCTGCAAACGGTGCTTTTCTGCCCGGAGGATCTGATGGTATTAAAAGCCGGGGCATCCGCCCGGCGCAGACTGGGGGATAACGCCCTGTGTCAGCTGCGTCCTAACTATGAGGCGGCGCTGACGGAATACGGACGGATCTTAGAGCAGAAAAACAGAATTTTGAAGGATCGGTTTGAAAATCCGGCGCTTTTGGAAATTTTGCCCGATTACAATACCCGGCTGTGCCAGGTAGGCGCGCTGCTGATCTCCTACCGCGCCCGGTTTTATGAGGGGCTGGGAAAAGCGGCTGCAAAGTATCATGGACATTTTTCCGGCGGCGCGGAGGAGTTTTCCCTGCAATACCGCACGGTATCCACGGTGACAGATCCCTTTGCACCTGTTCCGGTTTTGACAGAGCAGCTGCAGGAGCATCTTCAGAGCCATTACCGGGCAGAGCTGGAAAGTGCCCAGTGTCTGACAGGACCTCATAAGGATGATTTTGATGTGGCTCTTTCGGGGATGTCGCTAAAATCCTTTGGTTCTCAGGGGCAGGTGCGCACCAGTGCCATCAGCCTGAAGCTTGCCCAGCGGGAGCTGATGGCAAATCAGTCGGGCGAGATCCCGGTACTATTACTGGACGATGTTCTTTCGGAGCTGGATCCGGGGCGGCAGGATTTTGTGCTGAACCAGATCACCGAGGGACAGGTATTTATTACCTGCTGCGAACCGGGCAGGTTTACGAAGTTAGGTAAGACCATTGAGATTCGCAATGGCGAATTGGTATAAGGAGGACAAAAATGTCTGACGAAACAAAAGTAACACAGGAATACGGCGGTGAACAGATCCAGGTTCTGGAAGGTTTGGAGGCTGTTCGCAAGCGCCCCGGTATGTATATCGGTTCCACATCCGCATCCGGTCTTCATCACCTGGTCTATGAGATCGTGGATAACTCCATTGATGAAGCACTGGCAGGCTACTGTAAGCACATCACTGTGACCATCAACCCCGGTAACTCCATCACAGTTACCGATGACGGACGCGGTATCCCTGTGGATATCCAGCCCCAGACCGGAAAGCCTGCTCTGGAGGTCGTCTTTACCGTGCTGCACGCAGGCGGTAAGTTTGGTGGCGGCGGTTATAAGGTTTCCGGCGGTCTGCACGGCGTGGGTGCGTCGGTGGTCAACGCCTTGTCCGAGTGGCTGCAGGTGCGTGTCCATAAAAACGGCAAGATCCACGAAATGAAGTTTGCCCGGGGTCATATCACCCAGGAAATGACTGTCGTAGGCGATACGGACAAAACCGGTACAGAGGTGACCTTCCAGCCCGACCCGGAGATGTTTGACGAGGTGCAGTACAGCTATGAGATCCTCCATGAGCGTATGCGTGAGGAGGCATTTTTGAATGCCGGTCTTTCCATCACCATTACCGATGCCCGGGAGGAAGCACCTGTCAGCGAGACAATGTGCTACGAGGGCGGTATCCGGGAATTTGCCACATGGACGAACCGCCACAAAACTGTGATCCACAACGATGTGATCTACATGGCAGGCTCAAAGGGAGATGCCTCTGCGGAGATCGCTGTTCAGTATAATGACGGCTATAACGAGTCCTTGCAGTCCTTTGCCAACGATGTGCGCACCCCCGAGGGCGGTATGCACGAGACCGGCTTCAAGACGGCGCTGACAAGAGTACTCAATGCCTACGGCACGAAAAACGGCATTATCAAGGGAGACGATAAGGTCACCGGTGAAGACTGCCGTGAGGGTATTACTGCCATTATTTCCGTTAAGCTGACGGATGCCCAGTTTGAGGGTCAGACCAAGGCAAAGCTGGGAAATGCCTATATCCGTACTTTGGTGGACCAGGTGGTTAATGACCAGCTGGCGACCTACTTTGAAGAGCATCCTGCCACCGCCAAGATCATTCTGGAAAAGGCGATGATGGCAAACCGGGCAAGAGAAGCCGCCCGGAAAGCAAGAGAAAATGTCCGCCGGAAGACCGGTCTGGAATCCGGTCAGATGCCCGATAAGCTTCAGGATTGCAACGAACGGGATCCCTCCCTGTGCGAAATTTACATCGTCGAGGGTGACTCCGCTGCAGGCTCTGCCATCCAGGGCAGAGATTCCCGGTTCCAGGCGATATTGGCCATGTGGGGAAAGATGCTTAATGTGGAAAAGGCACGGGCTGACAAGATCTATAATAACGATAAGCTGTATCCCCTGATCGTGGCACTGGGTGCCGGTATCGGCGAGGACTTCAATATCGAAAAGCTGCGCTATCACAAGGTCATCATCATGTCCGATGCGGATGTGGACGGTGCCCATATCCGTACCTTACTTTTGACCTTCTTCTTCCGTTATATGCGGCCGCTGATCGAAAACGGCTATGTTTACTCTGCTGTTCCGCCCCTTTACAAGCTGAAAAAGGGTAAGACAGAGCGTGTTGCCTACTCTGATGAGCAGCGTGATGAGGTCTCTGCCGAAATGCGCGGTGACAGTGGCGCAAAAATCGACATTTCCCGGTTTAAGGGTCTTGGTGAGATGGATCCCCACGAGCTGTGGGAGACCACCATGGATCCGGAAAAGCGCTCCCTGCGCAGGATCACTCTGGAGGATGCCCGGAAGGCAGATGAAATTTTCACTGTGCTGATGGGTGAACAGGTAGAGCCCCGTAAGGAATGGATCGAGCATAACGCCAAGTATGCAATCAATATTGACATCTGATGTTTTACAGAAAACCTTTGGAGGTGTTTCTTTTTGGCAAAGCATAACCGTAATTATAATCCTGAGGATATTCGGTTTCCGGATCAGGTGATCACCACATCCAACCTGGTCGATGAAATGGAAAGGTCCTATATTGAGTACGCCATGAGCGTCATTGTCGGACGCGCGCTACCGGATGTCCGGGACGGACTCAAGCCGGTCCACCGCAGAATTCTGTACACCATGTACGAAAGCGGTCTGACCTCTGATAAGCCCTTTAAAAAGTCTGCCACCTGTGTCGGTGATGTGCTTGGTAAGTACCATCCCCATGGCGACGCGTCTGTGTACGATGCCATGGTGCGGCTTGCCCAGAATTTCTCCATGCGCTATATGCTGGTAGACGGTCACGGTAACTTCGGTAGCGTGGACGGCGATCCCCCGGCTGCTTACCGATATACCGAGGCAAGACTGAGTAAGCTCAGCAACCAGATGCTCCGGGATATCGACAAGGAAACGGTCAACTGGGATCCCAACTTTGACGAATCCCGGAAAGAGCCGAGAGTTCTGCCCAGCCGGTTCCCCAATCTGCTGGTCAACGGTTCGTCCGGTATTGCGGTAGGTATGGCGACCAATATTCCGCCCCATAACCTGACGGAAGTGATCAATGCCTGTGTGGCGGTTCTGGATGATCCGGAAGTCTCTATGGTGGATCTGATGGAGCATGTGACCGGCCCCGATTTCCCCACCGGCGGCATTATTATGGGCAGAAGCGGTATCCGTGCTGCTTACGCCACCGGCCGTGGCAAGGTAGTAGTCCGCGCCCGGACAGAATTTGAAGAGTTCAATAAGGACAGAGTCCGTATTATCGTGACAGAGCTGCCCTATCAGGTCAATAAGCGTCAGCTGATCAAAAATATTGCCGAGCAGGTCAAGGATAAGCGCCTTGATGGCATTTCCGACCTCCGGGATGAGACTGACCGTAACGGCATGCGGATGGTCATTGAGCTGAAAAAGGACTGTAATCCCCAGGTGGTGCTGAATAATCTGTTCAAGCAGACTGCTTTGCAAAGTAGCTTTGGCATTATTATGCTGGCACTGGTCGACGATCAAAAGCAGCCAAGGATTTTGTCTCTGCGGCAGATCATTGACGAGTATCTGACATTCCAGATGGATGTTCTGACCCGGCGTACCCAGTATGACCTGAAAAAGGCGCAGGAACGCGCCCATTTGTTGGAGGGTCTGCTGATCGCCCAGGATAATATCGATGAGGTCATCAAGATCATCCGCTCTGCCTACGATGATGCCAAGGAGCGGCTGTGTGAGCGGTTCGGTCTTTCCGATGTTCAGGCGCAGGCAATTTTGGATATGCGTTTGAAGGCTCTGCAGGGTCTGGATCGGGAAAAGCTGCAGAATGAATATAACGAACTGCAGGAAAAGATCCATTATTACATGGATCTGCTGGCTGATCCTGAAAAGCTCAAGGGCGTTCTCCGGGACGAGCTGATCGAGATCCGGGATAAGTTTGGCGATGAGCGTAAGACGGAGATCCAGGAAATCGAGGACGAGATCGATATTGAAGACTTGATCGAAGAGGAGCAGTGCGTCTTCACCATCTCCAACCAGGGCTATGTGAAGCGGATGCCTGTAGATACCTACCGCACCCAGTCTAGAGGCGGCAGAGGTGTCAATGCCCAGAATCTGAAGGACGAAGACTATGTCAAGAGCCTGAACGCGGCATCCACCCACGACCATATGCTGTTCTTTACTGACAGGGGCCGGGTACACCACCGCAAGGGCTATCAGATCCCCGAGGCTGGCAGAACTGCCCGTGGCACTGCTATGATCAATATTCTGCCCTTGGAGAGCGACGAGAGAGTCACGGCTATGGTGATCACCCGTGAATTCCATGAGGACGAATACCTGGTGATGGTGACTAGGAAGGGTACTGTCAAGAGGATTCCCTTCATTGCCCTGAATACACGCAGAAAAACCGGTATCCGTGCCATCACCCTGGATGAGGGCGATCAGCTGATCAATGTGATCCGCACAAATGGCAATGACAAT
>JAZOSG010000034.1:0-2745 GCA_045657005.1 Faecousia sp. | reverse complement strand
TTCACGGAGATCTGCAAAGCCGGAGCATATCTGCTGAACAGAATCCCTCAGAATATGGTAGGACATGCCGTGGGCTACTGCCTGGAATTTTTGGTGCTGCTGGTAGTAAGCACCGCCGGAAGCTTTCTTTTGTACGATGCCTGTATTTGTATCGGTCAGCTGTTCCGGAAGAATCGGATCCTGGCGGCGGTGGGCGTGTACTTTGGTTACAATGTGATCTCCCAGATCCTGGGCACGGTTCTGGGTGTTGCCATGGTGATTTTGGAGGCATCCGGCGCGATGGATGGAGTGTATGCTTACGCGCAGACCCATACTGCGGAAATGGTACACATCATCTTATGTGGCAGTATCGCGGCTACTGGGATGTTTGCGCTGGTGTGCTGGCTGATCTGTCACCACATTATCCGTAAAAGGCTGAATCTGGAATAAGGAGGCGGCTGGTATGAAAAAGAATTGGAAGCAGGGAATGGTCCTTGGGCTGATCCTTTTGCAAATGCTGATCCTCTGCGGCTGTAATCAACTGGATCAAATGCGGCAGCAGCAGGTGCTTTGCGATGAAAACGGCGATATCGGTTGGAGAGGAAGCACCTATAAAGCACTGCCTGCGTGTGATTTTTTTGATCCCGAAATGGACTATGAAACTATGTTATGGGCGACAAGTCCTGATGTTCCTGTGCTGCTCAGCCCATTTATGGCAAAGTACTGGATGCATACCAACAGTGACGGCAGCGTGCTGTACGATACCTATGGGGGCGCATATTTCTGCCGGGAAGATCTGTATGATGGTATTTGCGCGCGGATGGAGTCCTTTGAGCCGGACTTGGTGTGCTACAGCTACGATGTTTACGATGAGCAGATAAACGAATTCAAAACCGAGTACTACACACTGACCCAGGAGCAGCTTGCGGTGATCCAGCTGGTGACCCAGACTGTAGAACCCACTGCCATGGGAAATGGTTGGTATTTGGATTACGATTGGAGCGTATATTTGCAGGAGTGCAGCGAGGATATGCTGTTCCGGCGCAATACGCTGGATATTGCCGTCAGTGGGGATAGTTATTATCTGCTGCTGTACACCGATGCGGAAACGATGTCATTTACTGTGCCGGAGGGCTGTAAGGCTGCCTTTGATGAGATCGTCAGCGCGTATGAGCAGGCCTATTGGCAGCACGGAGAAGATTTCCTCGAACTGGATATTTAACACAAATGCCGCCTTTTAAAAGAAAGGCGGCATAAATTAAAAATTTTTATTTTCCCTATTGACAAGAAAAAGAACTCGTGCTATACTCTAGATGTAAATAAGAATTGTTCTCATTTAGAAATGCGAGGTGATGATATGGCGATGAACGCAAAGCACTTTAAAAAGCGTGACGCCATTCTCGACTACCTGCGGCAGTCGAAGGCACACCCCTCAGCTGAGACGATCTACACCGATCTGAAGCCCCAGATCCCCGATCTGGCAATGGGCACGGTTTACCGGAACCTGACGCTGTTCAAGCAGAAAGGACTGGTCAGCAGTGTGGCTACAGTCAGCGGTGTGGAGCGGTTCGATGCCAATACCCAGCCCCATGTGCATTTCATCTGCTCGGACTGTGACGCAGTCATAGATCTGCATGAAATGCAGGTACCCCAGGCGCTTTGCTCCGCGGCAGCCGATTGCAGCGGCGGCGAGGTCAGCCTCTGTCAGCTGACCTTTACCGGCACTTGCCGGAACTGTACAATCATTAAGAAAAGTGGTGAATCAGCATGAAAAAATTTGTATGCACCGTTTGCGGTTATGTCTACGAGGGCGACGAGCTGCCCGAGGACTACGAGTGCCCCCTGTGCGGCGTTGGCCCCGACCAGTTTGAAGAAGAAGCTGAATAAAAAATAAAGTATTAAAACAATATAAGTAATTTTGGAGGAATTGTTTATGAAGAAGTTTGTTTGCTCTGTTTGTGGTTATGTCCACACTGCCGATGAGTTGGCAGAGGATTTTAAGTGCCCCGTTTGTAAAGTTCCCGCTTCCAAGTTTGTGGAGCAGAAGGGCGAGCAGAAGCTGGCCGCTGTTCACGAGTACGGCGTGTATGCCCAGACTGTGAAGAACAACCCCGATATCAGCGAGGAAGACAAGAAGTATATCTTTGATCAGCTGATGGCGAACTTCAACGGCGAGTGCTCTGAGGTCGGCATGTACCTGTGCATGGCATGGATCGCCCACCGGGAGGGCTATCCCGAGATCGGTCTGTACTGGGAGAAGGCTGCCTACGAAGAGGCTGAGCATGCTGCCAAGTTTGCAGAGCTGCTGGGCGAGGACCTGGAGCCCAACATGAAGGCGACCACCAAGGACAACCTGGCATGGCGTGTGGACTGCGAGTTCGGCGCGACTCAGGGCAAGTTCGATCTGGCAAGCTGTGCCAAGAAGAACGGCCTGGATGCCATCCACGACACTGTCCACGAGATGGCCCGTGACGAAGCTCGACACGGCAAGGCTTTTGAGGGTCTTCTTAACCGCTATTTCAAATAAGCAAAAAACCGCATAGAATAAGGGTTTATAAGGATTTTAAGCCAACAGGCACGGATTTTGTTCCGTGCCTGTTTTTCTATATATGGTGGGATTTTAGGTGGGATATTAGATTTTCAAAAGTCGTAAAAAATATATATTGTGGGACTGTAAGTGGGATTTTGAGCAAAAATAAAGGGTGTTTGGGGATTTTTAGCCCCGAACACCCTGTTTCTATTCGATAAATTGGAATTGGTATAGCT
>JAZOSG010000033.1:0-2662 GCA_045657005.1 Faecousia sp. | reverse complement strand
CAGGGTGTAGCGCAGCAAATACAGCGCGTCCGCATCTGTGACAAAGCCATCGCTGTTCACATCTCCATCGTAATAGATAGGATACCGGTCAGCAAACAAGGTGTGCCGCAGCAGATACAGCGCGTCCGCATCGGTCACGATATAATTGCCGTCAAAATCCCCCGGCACATTCTCCGAAGAGAACACCGCGGTATAGACCGTGTTGCCGGTACAAACCGTCACAGGCTTGTCCCAGCCCCGGAAGGTAGCATCCTCCTCCACATCTTCCGGCTTTGCAGGGGCAGCAGGGATCTGCACCTGTTCACCGTAGTGGTAGGTATCGGTGCTAAGCACCGTACCGTCAGCGTTTTTAAAGGTCACTGTGTACTCGATATACACAGGAGTAAAGGTTGCGGTGTAGAGCGCATCACCTGTGCAGGCAGTGACCGTCTTATCCCACCCGGCAAAGGTATAGGTATAGGTCTCATCGGCCGCTTTTCCCGGGACTTCCGGCGCTGTCACCGCATCGCCGTAGTGATACACATTCTCCGCGATCACGCTGCCGTCCCAATTTTGAAAGGTGACTGTATAGTCGATATACGAGGGGGTATAGACCGCCGTATAGACCGCATCCGCAGTACAGGCGGTGACTTCCTTGTCCCACCCGGCAAAATCGTACCGATAAGTCTCATCTGCCGGTCTTGTAGGCGCTGTCGGCTGTGTCACCGTGCTGCCGGAAGGATACTTGGTCTCAGAGAGCACCACGCCGTCCCAGTTCAGGAATTTGACCGTGTAGGTCTGTACCTGGATCGGGTCATAGGTCACATATGCCATGGCGACCCATTCCGTATCGGAAAGCTTGCCCCAGGTGTTGTAGCTTTTTCCGCCGACGCTGTAGGATCCGCCGGTGCGCTCTTCCAGGATCGTAACCTTTGCGCCTGCGGCTCTGGTGCCGTTTTTATCATAATTGGTTCCAGGGCCCTTGCGGATGTTGACGGAAGTCTCAACGCCGGTAATGGTGCCGGTTCTGGGGAAGACCGGTGTCTGCTCCTGCAGGATGTTTCCGTCGGGATCTTTCCATTTCGCCCGGAGGGTCTCTCCTCGGGTCAGGGCGCTGTCCAGCACCTCCACTTTTCTGCCGGAAGAAGTGTACCACCCCTCCAGCTCATAGTAGAATGGGTTGCCGCTGCTGTCCGTACCCTGCGGAACTTTGGAAAAGGCCACTTCAAATTCCTCCTCCATTGCCGCGTCAAAGGCGCAGATGGCATACTTGACAGTTCCCAAGCCACCATCCAGAAATACCCAGCGATAATTTTCGGGATAATTGTTGGCGCCGTTTCCGTCATTGTAGGCTTTGTAAACGCCGTTTATGTACATATTGGCTTCGCACATCCGGCGGTTGATCAGCGCAGTGCTGTAGCTGCCGGCTGATTTACTGAACAGGCAGATGCCATACAGAAAAGCATTGCCCATATCGCCGCTGCGGACCGCGTTATTAAAGTAACCGGTCGTCTCGTTTGTCCAACCGGGACCGCAGTTATAAGTAAAACTGACCAGGGCATCGAACTGGTTTTGGGTGAAGGTCAGGTTATACTTGGCAGCAAAGTTATTCACCGCAGTCTCATATGTAACGATCTGCTCTTTCAACATCGCCACTGCCTGTTCTTCTGTTATGGGATTTTTGGTGTAGTGATCCACCATATCGTCAGGACAATAGCAGCCATAGCCAATGCTGTACTGGGTATTGTCCTTATAGGGCTTTGCACTAAAGCCCTCCATCTTTTTCAGCACCTCGATAAACGCATCGGACGAGGTCATCACCGTCGCCGCATTGACCTGTGTTGGGATCCCGGCAGCCATGCCCACCAGCATCGCCGCACACAGCACCACAGACAAGATTCTTGTCAGTAATCGCATCGTCTCGCTCCTTTTGTAATCAATCTGATACACATTGTAACATATGGAGCAGTAAAATACAAGCCACTCCGTTATTTACCGGTTCTGGAAACCGCTACCGCATGCGCAAAAGCAGGGCTTGTCTCGTTTTTGAGACAAGCCCTGCTTATCATATCAGAATTCTTCCACGACGGTTTCGCCGTCCAGCCAGGCCTGCATGTTTACTGCCAGCAGGTTCCAGCTCTGGAAGCCTATATTGTGTACCGGGTCGCCGGTCTCCGGGTCGTAGTATTCGTGCAGCTGTCCGCATTCTAAAAGATCCCGTTCAAACATAGCAACGGTCTTTTCCGCCAGCTCCCGGGCCTCAGCCTGGAAGCCGTAGCGCAGCAGCCCCCGCCACACCAGATAATTGGCGATACCCCAGATGGGTCCCAGCCAGCAAGAGGGGTTGCCGGACTTCTTGATCGCATACATCTTCTCGTACCTGGACAGGCTGCGGACACCGCCGGCAGACCAGAAGGCATTTTTATCCAGCAGGTTTTCTTTGACCATGCGCTCTGCCTGCTCCGGTGTGGCGATCCCTGCCCACATAGCAAGGAAACCGGACCAGCAGCCGATGCGCTGGATCAGGTAGTCCCAATGCCGGGGCGCGCCCTTATGCAGCCAGGAATCGGGGTCTACCGGCAGCAGATTAAAGTCTACACTGTAGTACATGCCGTCCTTTTCGTCGTAGCAATGCTCCCGAACCGCCGATTTCAGGCAGGCTGCTTCCTTTTCATATGTTTCC
>JAZOSG010000032.1:0-7142 GCA_045657005.1 Faecousia sp. | reverse complement strand
CAGCTGGACAAGACCTTCCCCACCCTGGACTGCTCTGCCTGTATCCTGACCCCCAAGATGGTGGATGCGGCAGCCCACGAAAAGATCAACATCTATACATACAGCGAAGTGGAAAAGGTTTCCGGCTTTGTTGGTGACTTTACTGTAGATATCCGTAAGAAGGCACGCTCCGTGGATGCCACCAAGTGCACAGGCTGCGGTGTCTGCCAGGAAAAGTGCCCCTCCAAGAAGACCCCCAGCGAGTTCAACCGGGGACTTGGCAACCGCAGTGCCATCTACACCCCCTTCGCCCAGGCCATCCCCAATGTGCCTGTGATCGACCGGGATGCCTGTATCAAGTTTAAGACCGGCAAGTGCGGTGTCTGCGAAAAGGTCTGTCAGGCCGGTGCGATCAACTACGCACAGGAAGACGAGATCATCACCGAGAAGTACGGTGCTATCGTGGTGGCTACCGGCTTTGACACCATCAAGCTGGATAAGTACGACGAGTACGCTTACAACCAGAGCAAGGATGTGATCACCTCTCTGGAATTGGAGCGTGTAATGAACGCCGCAGGTCCTACCAAGGGTCACCTGGAGCGCCTGTCCGACGGCAAGGCTCCCAAGGAGATCGTGTTCATTCAGTGTGTTGGCAGCCGTTGCTCCGATGAGCGTGGCAAGCCCTATTGCTCCAAGATCTGCTGCATGTACACGGCAAAGCACGCCATGCTCATCCGTGACAAGTATCCGGATGTGAATGTTACCGTATTTTATATTGATGTGCGTACCCCCGGTAAGAACTTTGATGAGTTCTACCGCCGCGCCGTTGAGGAGTACGGTGTCAACTACATCAAGGGTCAGGTAGGCAAGGTCGCGCCTCAGGCAGACGGCTCTCTTCTGGTGCAGGGCGTTGATCTTCTGGACAACAAGCAGATCAAGATGAAGGCGGATATGGTGGTGCTGGCTACCGCTATTGAGCCCAACGAAGGTGTGCGCAACATCGCCACTATGCTCACCGCTTCTATTGACACCAACAATTTCCTGACAGAAGCCCACCCCAAGCTGCGTCCCGTGGAGTCCCCCACCGCAGGCGTGTTCCTGTCCGGTGTGTGCCAGGGTCCCAAGGATATTCCCGAAACCGTTTCCCAGGCCGGCGCTGCCGCAGTCAAGGTTATCGGTCTGCTTGCCAAGGATAAGCTGACCACCAACCCCTGCACTGCCAAGCCTGATGAACTGCTGTGCAACGGCTGTAGCAACTGTGCCAAGGTCTGTCCCTACGGCGCGATCACTTACGAGACAAAACAGGTCAACGATCACGGTATCCGTGAGGATCGCCGTATTGCTGTGGTCAACAGCGCCCTGTGTCAGGGTTGCGGTGCATGTACCGTTACCTGCCCGTCCGGTGCGATGGACCTGCAGGGCTTCAGCAACAGACAACTTATCGCGGAGGTGGATGCAATATGTCGGTAAATGAAGAATTCCGCCCGAAGATCGTGGCGTTTTGCTGCAACTGGTGCAGCTATGCAGGTGCAGACCTTGCCGGTTCTTCCCGTCTGGCTTATCCGGCGGATGTGAAGATCATTCGTGTCCCCTGCTCCTGCCGTGTCAATCCTATGTTTATCCTGCGTGCCTTTGAAAAGGGCGCGGACGGTGTGATCCTGTGCGGCTGCCATCCCGGCGACTGCCACTACTCCACCGGTAACTACTACGCACGCCGCCGTATGACCCTGCTGTTTTCCATGCTGGATTATATGGGCGTTGAAAATGGCCGTACCCGTGTGGAATGGGTATCTGCCGCTGAGGGTGTGAAGTTCTCCACTACGATGAATGAATTCGTAGAGAAGATCCGCTCCCTGGGCGAGAATGTGAAATTGGGGGATCTGAGATGCAAGAATTAAAGCAAAGAGCCATCGAGCTGTTGAAAAACGGCACTGTAGCACGGGTTCTTGGTTGGCGCATCGGCGAGAATACATATGACCCCGAGCCTGCATTCTTCGACAGCGTGGAGGCTATGGAAGGCTTTGTGTACAACAACTTCTGTGCCGCCAATCTGTCTAAATACATGATCGAAGCCGGAAAATTGGAGGGCAAGACCCTGGTGTGTCTGAAGCCCTGCGATAGCTACAGCTACAATCAGTTGCTGGCTGAGCACCGGGTAGACAGGGAAAAGGCATACATCATCGGTGTAGGCTGCAAGGGCAAGCTGAGCATTGAAAATGTAAAGCGTGCCGGTGTTAAGGGTATTTTGTCCGTCACCGACACTGATCCTCTGCAGGTAGAGACCCTCTACGGTAACACAGAAGTTCCCTACAAAGCCGCGATGCTGGACCGCTGCCATGTATGCAAGGGCAAGGAGCATGTAGTTTATGACGAGCTGATCGGCGAAAGTGAGGACACCTCCACCGCAGACCGTTTTGCTGAGGTCAAGCGGATCGAAGCCATGTCCCCGGCGGAGAAATTCGCCTTCTTCCAGGCAGAGCTGAGTAAGTGTATCCGCTGCAATGCCTGCCGGAATGTCTGTCCTGCCTGCTCCTGCCGCAAGTGCGTCTTTGACAGCACCAAATTTGACAGTGCCCAGAAGGCAAATGTGGACTCTTTTGAAGAAAAAATGTTCCACATCATCCGCGCATTCCATGTGGCAGGCCGCTGCACCGACTGCGGCGAATGCAGCCGTGTATGTCCCCAGGGCATTCCCCTGCACCTGTTCAACCGCAAATTTATTAAAGATATCAACACCCTTTACGGTGAGTACCAGGCAGGCGCTGATCCCGAGGCAAGAGGTCCTCTGACCAGCTTTACCACCGAGGACGCTGAGCCCAGCGTTGTAAGCCAGGGAGGTATCGTATGAAGCGTATTGCAATAGAGAACCTGCCCAAGCTGTATGCTGCCATCGCCGAAAAGCAGAGTCTGATCCTGCCGGTCAAAACCGCAGATAAGACCAATTTCGGTATCTGGACCGAAAACGCCGAGGTAGATCTGCAGACTTTGAAGACGGTAAAATCCGCAAAGGATGCCTTCTTCCCCCAGAGTGAAAACCTGTACACCTGCTACCGGGACGGCAAGAAGCTGACCATTCAGCCGGAAAAGCTGGAAGAGGAAAGCTTTGTTGTGTTTGGCATCAAGGCCTGTGATGTCCGTGGCATCCAGGTTCTGGATAAGGTATTCATGTCTGAGCCTGTTGACAGCTTTTACTGCGCACGGCGCAAGCACGGCATCATTGTGAGCCTTGCCTGCGGTCAGCCTGAAGAGAGCTGCTTCTGCAAGGTATTCGGCATTGACTGCAAAGAGCCCGAGGGCGATGTGGTCACCTGGCTCGCTGACGGTTACCTGTACTGGAAAGCCGCCACCGAAAAGGGCGAAGCACTGACCGCACAGGTTGCTGACCTGCTGGAGGATACAGACGAGGCTGCTGTAGAAGCCCAAAAGGCGCAGATCGCACAGATCGTAGAGAAGCTTCCCTATGCCAACCTGTCTTTGGAGGGTTGGAACGGTGGGGCGCGGAACGAAAAGTTCAACTCCCCCCTGTGGGAGCAGCTTTACAAGCCCTGCCTTGCCTGCGGCACCTGCACCTTTGTGTGCCCCACCTGCCAGTGCTACGACATCAAGGACTACGATACCGGAAACGGCATCCAGCGGTACCGCTGCTGGGATTCCTGCATGTACTCCGACTTTACCATGATGGCTCACGGCAACAACAGAACCAGCCAGCTGCAGCGCTTCCGTCAGCGGTTTATGCACAAGCTGGTCTACTTCCCTGCCAACAACGACGGAATGTACTCCTGCGTTGGCTGCGGACGGTGCGTTGACAAATGCCCCAGCCACTTAAACATCGTTAAGGTCATCAAGGCCTTTGGAAAGGAGGGCGTATGATGCACGACCATGAATGTACCTGCCATCCCGGCTATTACCACGATACACTGATCCCCCAGATCGGTGTGATCACCAACATCCGGCAGGAGACCCCCGATGTGAAGACCTTCCGTATCGAGCCTCCCGAAGGCGGCAAGTTTTTTGAGCACATGCCCGGTCAGTGCGCGATGATCTGCGTACCCGGCGTCAGTGAGGCGATGTTCTCCATCACCTCTTCCCCCACTAACAAGGAATACCAGGAATTCAGCATCAAAAAGTGCGGTGAGCTGACTGACTGCCTCCACTCCCTGCAGGTAGGCGATCAGGTGACTGTCCGCGGTCCTTACGGCAACAATTTCCCTGTAGAGACCGATCTGAAGGGTAAAAACCTTTTGTTTATCGCCGGCGGTATCGCTCTGGCACCTTTGCGCAGCGTGATCAACTATGTGTTGGATAACCGGAAAAATTACGGCCACGTGGATATCCTCTACGGTTCTCGCTCCGCTGACGATCTGGTACAGCTGAAGGAAATTCAGGATGTTTGGATGAAGACCGAGGATGTGGATGTTTTTCTCACCATTGACCGCCCCCAAGAGGGCTGGGACGGCAATGTTGGCTTCGTTCCCACCTATCTGCGTGAGCTGGCCTTTGACACTGACCGTATCGCTGTACTTTGCGGTCCTCCCATTATGATCAAGTTCTGCCTGCAGGCTTTGCAGGAAATGGGCTTTAAAAAGGATCAGATCTGGACCACCCTGGAACTGCGCATGAAGTGCGGTGTGGGCAAGTGCGGCCGCTGCAACATCGGCTCCAAGTATGTCTGCAAGGACGGTCCTGTATTCCGCTGCGACCAAATTGATGAGCTACCCGCTGAGTACTAAGAGAGGAGAATATGACAATGGAAAACCTTGTTAATGTATATTTCTTTGGCAAGCGCTATCAGGTACCCGGCGATCTTACCATCATGACCGCTATGGAATACGCCGGCTACACCCTGACCCGGGGCTGCGGCTGCCGTCATGGCTTCTGCGGTGCCTGCGCCACCATTTACCGCATCAAGGGCAACAATGAATTAAAAACCTGTCTGGCTTGCCAGACTCAGGTGCAGGAGGGCATGTACATCGCGTCCATCCCCTTCTTCCCCACCGACAAGCGCGCTTACGAGATCGAGGACTTGAAGCCCAATCAGCAGGTGATGATGGAGCTGTATCCCGAAATTTACAGCTGTATCGGCTGCAACGCCTGTACCAAGGCCTGCACCCAGAGCCTGAATGTTATGCAGTACATCGCCTACGCACAGCGTGGCGAGCTGGAAAAGTGTGCCGAAGAATCCTTCGACTGCGTCAGCTGCGGCTGCTGCTCTGTGCGCTGCCCGGCTGAGATCTCCCATCCCATGGTGGGTCTGCTTGCCCGCCGTCTGACCGGTAAGTACATCGCTCCGGAAAGCAAGCATCTGACAGAACGTGTTGACGAGATCAACCGCGGTGAGTACGATCAGCTGATCGAACAGATCATGCAGAAACCCATCACCGAGATGCAGGAGCTGTACAACACCCGGGATATCGAGAAGTAAGGAGGGGTCACGATGTTTACTGAATCTATGCTGGAATCCATCAAGAAGGTGGAAGCTACCCGCGCTGAGCGTATGCGCACAGAACCCCGCCGTATGACTGCGGAAGAAAAGAGCGAGTTGCTCAAGCAGTATCACCCCGACTACCGTGCTGAAGGCTTCGCTGAGATCAAGATCGGTCCCAATAAGGGGCAGAAGGCTCCTTTGGAGCTGACCCAGCTGCTGCACTCTAACAGCCGTCTGCTGAACGAAAAGATCGACCTGGAGAATCCTGCATATGATGTGGATGTTCTGGTCATCGGCGGCGGCGGTGCAGGCGCGTCTGCCGCTATTGAGGCACACGAAGCCGGTGCAAACGTGATGATCGTCACCAAGCTGCGTATTGGCGATGCCAACACCATGATGGCTGAGGGCGGCATTCAGGCTGCCGACAAGCCCAACGACTCCCCTGTTCAGCACTATCTGGACGCTTTCGGCGGCGGTCACTTTGCTGCCCGTCCCGAGCTGTTGCGGCGTTTAGTCATGGAAGCTCCCGATGCCATCAAGTGGCTCAACAAGCTGGGCGTTATGTTTGATAAGGACGAAGACGGCACTATGGTTACCACCCACGGCGGCGGTACCTCCCGGAAGCGTATGCACGCCTGCAAGGACTACTCCGGCGCGGAGATCATGCGCACCGTCCGGGACGAGGTGCTAAATCGCCAGATTCCTGTAGTGGAGTTTACCTCCGCTGTGGAGCTTGTCAAGGACGACAAGGGTCAGGTTGCCGGCGCTGTGCTGCTGGACATGGAGACCGGCGACTACATGGTCGCCCGTGCGAAAACCGTTATCATCGCCACCGGCGGCGCAGGTCGTCTGCACTACCAGGGTTTCCCAACTTCCAACCACTACGGCGCTACCGCCGACGGTCTGATCTTGGGCTACCGTGCCGGTGCTCCCCTGCTGTACCAGGACACCATCCAGTACCACCCCACCGGCGTTGCCTACCCCTCTCAGCTCTTCGGTGCGCTGGTGACCGAGAAGGTCCGCTCTATCGGCGCTATGCTGGTCAACAAGGATGGTGAGGCTTACGCCCATCCTCTGGAAACAAGAGGCGTTTCCGCATCTGCCATCATTCGTGAATGTGCCAATGGCAAGGGCGTTGAAACCCCCCTTGGCAGCGGTGTCTGGCTGGACACGCCCATGATCGAGCAGCTCCACGGTGAGGGCACCATCGAAAAGAGAATTCCTGCAATGTTCCGCATGTACTTAAACTACGGCATTGACATGAGAAAAGTCCCGATCTTGGTATATCCCACCCTGCACTACCAGAATGGCGGATTGGAGATCGGCGGCGAGGGCTACACCAAGGCGATCCCCAACCTGCTGGTTGCCGGTGAGGCTGTCGGCGGTATCCACGGACGCAACCGTCTGATGGGCAACAGCCTGCTTGACATCATCGTCTTTGGCCGCAACGCCGGTAAGGCTGCCGCAAAGCGTGCCAAGGAAGTGACCCTGGGCAAGCCCAACCTGGATCATATCCAGGCTTACGCCAAGGAGCTGGAGCAGGCTGGCATTGCCGAGACCGGTGTATCTCCCCTGCTGCTGCCCAAGTACGCAAGACATCAATAATCAACCTAAGGAGATGTACTACAATGCTTGACTGGTTGACAAAAGTTTTTACAAGCGATGTAATGATCGTCTTCTGTATTGCTGCTCTGGGTTATCTGTTAGGCAGTGTTTCCATTAAGGGTCTGAGTCTGGG
>JAZOSG010000031.1:0-2833 GCA_045657005.1 Faecousia sp. | reverse complement strand
ACCATGACGGATGGGGAATTTGAAGCCCTGCCCTACGGCTCTGAGGGACTGTGGCGCAAGCTGATGCACGCAGCCCGGGAGCAAGCAACGCTTGAGGACATTATCGCCGCCACCAAATCCAAGCGGTATACCCGGACACGGATCGACCGGATGATCCTGTGCGCGTTTCTGGGGATCACAGAGAATATCCTTTCCTCCCCTGCTCCCTATGTACGGGTGCTCGGCTTTAACGACAAGGGGCGGCAGATCTTGAAAAAAGCCCGTGAAAACGGTGTGTTTGTCAACATCGGAGAAAAACAGGATCACCCCTATCAAGCCTTGGAGGATCGCTGCGGCAGTCTTTACGGATTGTTTACGCAGGGCGCACCCGAGCCGGCAAACACAGAAGCTGACCGCAGAATACAATATATTAAAAACAGCGTATTGTGATTTTTTCTTCACAACACGCTGTTTTTATTTATTCCTCGGTAGTAGCTTCAGAAATGGACAGGGGATTTTTCAGCGAATGATTGACCGACTTGATCAATACATTCTTGTGCTCCTCGGTGAGCACAATGTCACCAAGCTTTTTGTGTCTGTTGTTCCAGGTTGCCCGATTCTGCCAAAGGATAGTATCCACATTCACCTCAGTCAGACCTTCCTGCTGGAAAAGCTGACAATACATATTGTACGCCACGATCAGACGGGCATAGTCAGAGATGTGGGTATAGTCACGGTAGAGATCAAAGGTCTGGGTTTCTTCGTACTGAGGAACACCCAACACCTCACCGGCATACTGGACGGGCGTAGCATTATAGATGATCTTATAGAATTTCTCGTGACCTACCAGATACTTCTTGGTTAGTGCCACCAGCTGGTTGTAGTGGTTCACATGGTCGAAGCCGTAGTCCTGGGTGTAGGTAGACTTAAAGGTAGCAGTTGCCTGCTGGCGGGTAGTATCGGTATAGAACCGCTCGTCAGTGGGACTAGCCCAGGTCATATCATACAAAAGCTTTGGTTCATGCCCCAAATGCTCCAAAATGTAATCCGCAAACCAGTCTACCATCCCCTGGGACATCTTGGATTCCAAACCCAGATGTCGGCTGGATTCGTTGAACATAACATAGTCCCAGTTCTGGCTCAGTAAACCTTCTGCAAGGGTAGCCTCAGTAGTGATGGTTTCCCAGAATCCACCGGTATTGATATAATAGCGATACACAGTGCTGTCATTCTTTGCTGCCTGGATATGCTCTGTCAGAGCATAGCTCTGATACATCTCCACAATGACATATTCCTGATCCGGCATTTCCGCACTCAGAACCATGGGCAGTTGCCAAATAGCATCCTGGCCGTGGCTGTTACTGATATTCAGAATCTTAAGCACACCGTCTTTGGAGGTGTCCTGGTAGGCCTGAATATTCATAACATCCCAGGAGTCCAAAATAGCGGGGAATTTTTCGTAAATGGTATATGCCGAATCTCGTTGGGTGATGTTCAGCTCGTACCACATATCATTGACCAGCTCTATTTGCTCTTTGAAGGTACGCTTAGCGGTATCACCAAAGACCAAAGTGCCATCGGTTAGTTCTATATAGGCTCTGCCGTAGATCGGCATTGCGGAATATGCTCTGTTGAGCAAGTCGTTTCTCTCCGTGCTGAAGATATCATACAGCAAAGTACTCGTTTTATCAGAATCCATGCCGCCTGCTTCAAAGCCGGTATAACGAGTAGCCTCACATTCACTATCAAAATTATCTGCGGTAGGCTCACCCTTGACACTCAGCACTACACCGTATGCTGCCACATATTGCTTTACGATCTCATCGCCGCCGAAAGCGCTCTTGTAGTAAACGCCGCCCTGCTCACCCCGAAGGGTCATAGCCGTCAACTTAAGACCCATACAGTGGAAGGTAATCTCCCCGTTATTGCTGTGCATCAGATAGGGATTGGACACAAGTCCGGTTCCCTGTGGGATTCCTGCAACATTGCCACTGACATCGGTCAGTTTTCCGTATACGCCATCCGCAATGGTATAGTCATCGGTTGCCGTATCCATACAGTAAAGGGTCTTACCCTCAGCGATTTGCACATTACCGGTAATGCTGTGACCGTTCAGATCCAGATAAGTATCTTCATTCACGCTGATAGCATAGGAAACATTTTCGTTCAGGCGAATCAGCTTACCGTTTGCATTTGCTACCGCATCATTCAGATCATTGTAGCTCGTAACCTTCTCCCTGTCGATTACAACTGCAGTTGCGTTGGGTTTTACCACAGTAAGGACCGGACCTTCTTCAGAATTGACAATATAGTACACACCATTGCTATGGGCAGCAGTTGCTCCGGATACATCCGTATTTTCAGTAACCTTGCTGATTACGAGGCCTTCTGAAGGTAGAGTTACACCGTGGATATTAAGACTGCCGGTAAAAATACCACTGATTGTCAAGGAGTCGGCCGGCGCTGCCAGATCAAACCAAATCTCGTCCACCTGGGCATCCTTTGCAATGACCACCTGTTCTGTTTTGTTAGATACGAATACGCAGTCACCGCGGCCTACGCCCTCCAGCGCTTTACCCCCAATTACTTTGCCGCCACGGAGGTTCAGGCTGCCGTAGTTGTAGCAGGCAATGGCAGCACCACAGCCATCCCTGGTGTCATCAATATAATTGCCTGCATCTACTGCCAATTGGCACTGGCTGGCATCCACGCAGCCGCCGTACATATTGAACTGCGTAGACACTTTGTTGGTACCGCTGACACTGATCACACCACCCAATGTGGTGACAGAATTTTCACCGGTGATGTACTTAAGGGTACCGCCATAGAGGTTAAGGGTGCCTCCACCGCTGAC
>JAZOSG010000030.1:0-3049 GCA_045657005.1 Faecousia sp. | reverse complement strand
GGGCAGCTTCCTCACGGATAGCGTCCTGAGCCTGCTTCTTGGTACCGACGAACAGGATGTTGCCACCGTTAGCAGCGGTGTCACGCACAAAGTTGTAAGCCTCGTCCAGCTTCTTTGCGGTCTTCTGCAGGTCGATGATGTAGATACCGTTACGCTCGGTGTAGATGTAGGGAGCCATCTTGGGGTTCCAACGACGGGTCTGGTGACCGAAGTGAACACCGGCCTCCAACAGTTGCTTCATAGATACGACAGCCATTTTAATTTTCTCCTTTTGTTTTGTTCCTCCACCCCGATCATCCCGGCCGCCCGTCCTTACGGACACAGGAGCGACAGGTCCCCGGGTGTGTGGTGTAAAGATTAGTCATGGGAAAATCCCACGCCGAACCATTATAGCGGATGAAATTCAAGAATGCAAGTATTTTTTTCAAAAAAATCCGGTTTTATTCCTAATTTTTTGAAATTTCAAAGCCATCCGGGCTTAAATCTGGGAATACAGCACTCATCCGGCCGAATATCCACCAAAATAATGTCCGGCCCGATGCGTTTAATGCTGCTCCAAGGGATCAAATAGTCATCTTTTCTTCCGAAAATGCCAAAAAAGCGGCAGGGACCTGGAACGATGATGCACTTGACGATCCCCTCCGGAATCTCCACCTCCACATCGCTGACAAAGCCCAACCGCCGCCCATCGGCCACGCAGATCACTTCTTTGCACCGTAATTCCGAAAATTTCATGTGCATATTCAAGCCTCCCCAAATCATTTTGGTTCAGCCTATGCAATCGGCGCATCTCAATAGAACGTAAAATTGTTGTTTGGCGGTATGCCAAACAACAATCTATCTTACGACACACTAATCTGCTTTCGCATGGTGGAAATTGCCCCTTTTTCCAGTCTGGACACCTGCGCCTGGGAGATTCCAAGGGCCTGGGCCACCTCCATCTGGGTGCGGCCATCGTAAAATCGTAGGGAGAGGATCTTTTTCTCCCGTTCTCCCAAAGCCCGGAAAGCATCCCGCAAAGCAATATGCTCCATCCACACCGCCTCCGTGTTTTTGGTATCCCGGACCTGGTCCATCACCGTCAGCGGATCTCCCCCATCGGCATACACTGGGTCATGAAGACTGACAGGCGCGCAGACCGCGTCCATGGCCTGATTTACTTCTTCCACAGGAAGTTCCAGCTCCCGGGCAATTTCCTCCAAGCTGGGTTCCCTTCCTATGCGCAGCTGAATGGCTTCCTTGCACTGCAGCACACGATAGGCCACATCCCGAATGGACCGGGACACCCGGATGGCGCTGTTATCCCGCAGGTACCGCCGCACTTCTCCCGCGATCATGGGCACCCCATAGGTGGAAAATCGCACCTGCTTATCAGGATCAAAATTAGCAATGGCCTTCATGAGGCCAATACACCCAACTTGAAACAGATCGTCCGGACTTTCCCCCCGCTTTTCAAAGCGCTGGATCACGCTCAGCACCAAACGCAAATTCCCCTCGATCAGCTGCTGGCGGGCATTCGCATCCCCCCGACTTGCCCTGTGGAGAAGTTCTTCCATCTGTGGAGCCGTCAATGTTTTCAGCCGCGCGGTATTCACACCGCAGATTTCTACTTTTCCCTGCATGTTGAGCCTCCTGGTAAATGGATACTCCCATTATTTCCAGCAGGCGGCAAATGATACGACCTTTCCATTTTTGTCGTTTTTCACAATTTTTCCGACAGAATTCCGTCAATCCTCCCTGCCACACCTAGGGTCATTTGTGAAATATTCCAACTTTTTCGACATTTTCTCTCCATTTCAGCGGTGGGTAACATCGGTTACGTAATCTGTTTTGAGCCCCTCCACCACTCAATTTATGCAAAAATTTATGCACCATTTTTCCTTTGGGAGATTGTGGATTCTTCTGTGATTGCTGTGGAAAAACCGAACTTTTCCACAGATTCCACAGGTTTTTCCACAGCCCCTTTCCCCTTGGGAGTTTTCAGGGATTATGCACGGTTAGTTGACATAATCTTTTATTATTCCCCGGACAAACCCCTAATTTTTTGCCCTTTCGCCATTTTCACCACAACCATTTTTGACAGGAAAAAATAAGACTTGACAGGCTGTTTTTCGCTGCAAATTTTGCCCAAAGGAAATAAATCAAAATTTTTTCAAAATAGGGATTGATTTTATTGAAAAACTGCGTTATAATGTGGGACTGTACGAACATTTGTAGAACAGGAGGTGTAACGATGCCCAACATTAAGTCCTCTAAGAAGGATGTTATCCGTTCCAAGGTTGCTTACGAGAAGAACAAGGCTCAGAAGTCTGCTATGAAGACTGCCATGAAGAAGTTCGAGGCCGCCGTCGTCGCTGGTGACAAGGCTGTGGCTGCTGATTGCTACAAGCTGGCCGTTAAGGCTGTTGACCAGGCTGCTCTGACCGGTCTGCTGCACAAGAACAATGCTGCCCGCAAGAAGAGCAGCATGACTCTGAAGCTGAACGCTATGGCCTGATTTCTCTGAAAATATCTCCCTCCCGACTTTTTCGGCAGGGAGTTTTTTCATGCCTTTTTTCAGGAACGCTACATAAAATTGAAAGTTCCTCTTAATATAATATTAATAATTCTCTTTGAATTTTGCCAAATGCCGAAAATTTACACCTTCTTTTTTAGGATTTTCACACCAATTTTAAAATAATAGTTGTAAATTTCACCAAAATGTTGTACAATAGCGTATGCGTGAAAATATGCCATTTTTTGAAATTTAAGGATATTGGAGGAAACTCTGTTATGAAACCTATTGTTTTGGTCATTATGGATGGTGTCGGCAAGGGTGACGGCGGCAGCGGCGATGCTGTGAAGGTAGCCCGCACCCCCACTCTGGATCATCTGCTGAATACTTGCCCCCACACCTATTTGAAGGCACATGGCACCGCTGTTGGTCTGCCCAGTGATGAAGATATGGGCAACTCCGAAGTGGGTCACAACGCCCTCGGCTGTGGTCAGGTCTACTCCCAGGGCGCAAAATTGGTGGGCGAGTCCATCGAGAACAAGTCGGAGGCCAAGC
>JAZOSG010000029.1:0-2919 GCA_045657005.1 Faecousia sp. | reverse complement strand
ACTGTTGCACTGGCTGGTTCTTCCAAGAACACCAGCACCCTGAACCTCTCCGGTGGCAATATCGCAGCTGTTAATCTGCCTGTAAACGCGGTTTGCAACGTTTCCGGAGCCCCTGTAGTGACTGCTATGGAGCTGGCTGAGGGCGCAAAGCTGACTCTGGGCGAGCTGACCGAGGGCGCAAGCCTGACCGTCTCTGCTAACGGCGTATTTACGAACCCCAGTGATCTGGCAGAGAGCCTGGTTGGCTTCTTCCACACCACTGCCGAGGGCGATGCCATTACTGTGGAGGAAAATACGCTGATCTACACCCCCGCACCCGAGCCCGTCAACCCCTACACCGGCGAGCTGGCACTGCACGAAAACGGCTACGCCGTCTGCCCTGTCTGCGGCGGGGATCCGGTAAAGTGGACTGCCATCTACGGCTCCTCTGTGGCAAACGGCAGAGTCGGTGACGGCAAGACCGGACACTATTACCTGTCTGAAAACGTCTCCCTCTCCGGCGCTGTGCAAAATGTGGCAACTGCCAAGACCGGCAGCACCCTTTGCCTGCACCTGAACGGCAAAAACATGACCTACGGCAGCCGGATTGCCATTGCATACGACAACTCCACCATTAACATTATGGGCAGCGGCAACGTGAAGGTCATCCCCTTCACAGCCACCGCAGCCAACAACAATGCCCCCCTCTATGTTTACAAAAACGGCACCCTAAACCTCTACGGCGGCACCTACACCTCTACAGATGCCACCCGTCCTATGCTGCTGGTGAACCACGCTGACGGCGCAGTCAACATTTACGAGGATGTTACCGTTTCCGGTGGTATTCAGGCGATGAAGGGCACCGTGACCCTATACGGTAATGCCAGCGCTGATCTGATCACTGTGGAAGCAGCGGCAAAGCTGGTGTTTAGCCAGGACTGGACCGGCACAGCCAAGGTAGAAACCAAAGAGCAGTAATGCAAGACATTCCGGTTTATACCGCACAAGAAAGGGATATCCCATGATACGCATTGGTGTTGCAATCACAAGAAAACTGCATAATTTCTGGAACCATTGTCACTTCCATCCCACGGATGCCATTGAAGATCCCTGGGGCAAGCGCATTCTGGACAGATTTTCTTCCGACGGTGCGATCCGCACTGTCCGGGTCTACGCGATGCTTGAAGACATCGTGTATATGGACGAGGCAGGCAAGCTCTGCTACGATTTCCGGCTGACCGATCTGCGGTTTGACTACCTGATTTCCCAGGGCTTTGACATTTTGCTGTCCTACAACTTCATGCCCGAGTGCATTGCCCGGGACAAAAACGCCACCTCCACCGTCTGCAAAAACCCCACCCGGTACAAAGGCAAGCAGATCAACACCTCTGTGCCTGTGGATTACGACCTGTGGGAGGAGGTATGCTACCAATACACCGCCCATCTGGTGGAGCGATACGGCATCGATACCGTATCGCGCTGGTATTTGCAGTGCTGGAACGAGCCGGATCTTTGGCTGTTCTTTATGGCGACCCTGGACAAGACCCGGACCGATATCCGCCTTGCGGAATACTGCAAGCTGTACCGCGCCTATGAAAAGGGTCTGCGCCGGGTCAGCGATAAGCTGCGCATCGGCGGCATGGGTCTGGCAAGCAAGCTGGACTTCCTGGACGGATTTTTGAAATTCGTCAAAGAGAACAGCCTGCGTCTGGATTACATCTCCCTGCATACATACGGACCCTTCCCCCGGCAGCTTCACAGCGGAGAAAAGCAGCTGAGCGTGGAGCACCATATGGAAACCCATCAGCGTTTTATGGAGGTCATCGAGGCGAACGGCTTCGGCGGTAAAGAGATCGTCTACGACGAATGGGGTGCCGCGGCTCACGGCTTTGCAAACAAAGAGACCGCGCCTGAGGTGATGTTCCGGGAAACGGAGGTCTACTCTGCCTACTATGCCCGGCTGATCTGGGAATTCGTGCAAAAAAGGCTGCCGGTCTCCAAAATGCTCATCTGCCTTTCCGGACAGCATGAGATGACGGAGGATTTTACAGGCTTCCGGAATTTCTTTACCCTGAATTTTATCGCGAAGCCCATCTATAATGCCTATATTCTTGCCTCCCGGCTGAAGGGCACGCTGCTGGATGCCACCACGGAGCAGGAAAACCTGTTTGTCCTGCCTACAAGAGATGACAACGGCGATTATGCTGTGTTGCTGACCTATTGCGACAAGCATTTTACCGAAAACTTACCGGCTGTGACCCAGACCCTTTCCTTTGACCAAGCACTTACCGGCAAGAAGGTCACGGTCTACTGCATTGACCGAGAGCATACCAATCCTTACCGGCTGTCCCAGGGGCAGGATGTCTCCATCCGTCAATTGCAGGAGGAAGGCACGCTGCGGCCTGTTTCCGAATTTATCGCAAAGGATCCCGTGGAGATCCAGCTTTTGCTGACTGCCAACTGTACGTATCTGATCCAGACCAGCCAGCCGTAATAAAAATTTTTGCCCGGCTTGGGATAAAGCTTCCCAAGTCGGGCATACTGTTTCTGGGCAGAAAAAACGCGTGTTTTCTGTCAAGTGTATTCGCCGGAAGAATACGAACAAGGCAGATAGGGATGCCGCCGATTTGACGAGATCGAACGCTAGCTGTCTGCCGATACATAAATTCCAGTTTGTAGAGGTGTTGAAAAATCTTTGTTGTCATTGCGAACCAGTCCGCAGACTGGTGTGGCAATCTCAAAGCCTAAGTTGACCTAATAGATTCCCACGCCAGTGTGAGCACTGGCTCGGAATGACAATTGGTTGGTTGCGTGTCGGCAGACAGCTCGACAAACTGAAATTTGATCAGACCTTGAACCGGTTGAAGTAATCGTACAGTGGCATCAGCTTAACAAAGAAATCCAGCACCCGTTCCTGAAGCTGAGGGCCGAAGGTGGCCT
>JAZOSG010000028.1:0-3678 GCA_045657005.1 Faecousia sp. | reverse complement strand
TGCCTATGACAGCTTTTACTACAGCACCAGCCTGGAAGAAGTGACGGTACCCACCAGCGTACAGAGCATTCACGGTAGTGCATTTACAGGCTGCGAGAATCTTAACAAGGTCCATATTACAGATGTAGCTCACTGGAGCACAGTGGATAATGGCGGCGCGCTGCTGAAGTATGCCCATAACCTGTACTTAAACGGTGAGCTGATCAAGGATCTGGTGATCCCTGAAACCGTGACCGAAGGTGTATATAGCAGCAATGCTATCGCTTACAATGCCTTCCGGGGCGGCAGCTTTGAAACAGTAAGCATCCCCTCCCGAATCACTGAGATCGGTGAAGAGGCTTTTGCTGACTGCAAAAACCTGAAGAAGGTCTACATCACCGATCTGGCTGCCTGGAGCGGTACAGCCTTTGGGGATGCCCAGGCAAACCCCCTGTATTACGCCCGTGACCTGTACCTCAACGGTGTCAAGGTCACCAACCTGGTGCTGCCTGAGGCGGTGACCAACCGGGTCTATGCCGAATATCTTCCCGAATTGGTCTACGGCGTTGGCGATTACGCCTTCTACAATATCAACATCGACAGTCTGACCGTTCCTTCCTATGTCTACGCCATCGGCCACAATGCTTTTGGCGGCTCCTCGGTGGAGAACATCACCATTGAGGAAGGTCTTAACAGCATCGGATACGGTGCGTTCAAGGATACTGCGGTCAAGACTCTGGACCTGCCGGACAGCCTGGCATACCTTGGTGGAAGCGCCTTTGAAGGCTGTACAGCCCTTGCAAGCGTAAGCTTTGGCAGCGGCCTGCAGACCATCGAATATAAAGCCTTCTACGGCACCGGTGTCAAAAAGATCGTCCTGCCGGACAGCCTGACCTATCTGGGCGCAAATGCCTTTGCCGAATGTCAGGCGCTGGAAAGCGTGGACTTTGGCAATACCTTGAACTATGTACCCTACTGTGGCTTCTACGGTTCGGGTCTGAAGTCTGTCACCCTGCCCAAGCAGATCGAGTATGTGGAAGCCAGCGCCTTTGCGAAGTCCCAGCTGACGGAAGTCATCGTCAACTGTGATAGTGTGGAAATCTATGAGGGTGTATTTGAGAATTGCCCCATGGGCGATCTGGAGCTGGGCGAAAATGTCAAGTACATCAGCGACAGAGCCTTTGCAGGCACTAACGCGACCCAGATCATCCACCCCTCCTCAGTTACGGAGATCACCTACCGGGTGTACGCTTTCAATAAGAACCTGGTAAGCGTCACCATCCCTGAGACGGTAGAGTATATCAGCGGTGTGGCATTCTATGAGGATGATATCCTGTCCCATGTGCTCTACACCGGCACGGAGGAGCAGTGGGCTGCGCTGGATGTGTACGACCAGAACCTGCTGGAGGCAACCCTTCACTGTGAGGCGGAGGGCGACGAGGTCACCACGCAGCAGACCTGTACCACCGTTACCTACTACTGCTCTATCTGCCAGAAGCAGGAGACCCTGCGCAAGGGCTATGTGACCCATTCCTTTAATGAGAATAATGTTTGTACGATCTGCGGTCACAACGGCAGCTTTGAGTATGAGGTGGACGAGGCAAGCCGCACCGTCACCATCACCAATTATGTCGGGAAAGACAAAGCGGTGGTGATCCCGGAGAAGATCGAAAACATGCCGGTCACGGCGATCTCCCAGGACGCCTTTGCCTACAACCGGAAGATCACCTCTGTGGTTCTGCCTAAGGGACTGACACAGATCCCGCAGAACGCATTCCGGAACTGCTCTTCTTTGCAGCAGGTCACCCTGGGCAGCAAGGCAACTGCCATCGGCGACAATGCGTTCTTTGAGTGCTACAGACTGCACAGCGTCAACTTCCCCAACGGCCTTACAAGCATTGGCGACGGTGCATTCTACAACTGCAACCTGCAAACCTGTCAGCTGCCGGGCAGCGTCAGCAGCATCGGCGAAATGGCATTCTACGGCTGTAACTTCGAGAGCCTGGAGCTGCCTGAGAGTGTTACTGCGATCAACTACTACACCTTCGCCGCCTGCTGGAATCTGGAGCAGATCACCATCCCGGATACAGTCACTACCATTGGCTACTATGCCTTCTCTGGTGCCTACATCAAAGAACTGACTGTCCCGGCAAGCGTAAAGAGTATCAGCCGTAATGCCTTCTATGCCAACAATCTGGAGACTGTGGTATTCCAGGGCGATCAGCCAGAAATGGAAGGCGCCTTTGACAGCAGCGGAATCACCATGTTCTACGCTGCCTCCAACAAGACCTGGCAGGATCTTCCCCAGGACGACAACAGCTGGTACGCCTGCGCAGCACCCAAGATCACCAAGCATCCCCAGGCGGCAGTGGTTGCCCCCGGTGAGACAGTCACGCTGGCTGTAGAGGGTTACGGTCATCGGCTCAGCTACCAGTGGTACTACGCAGCTCCCGGTGCCAAGCGCTTTAACCCCATCGGCGGCGACAGCGTGGAGCTCTCCATGGAGGTCAACAAGGAGACCTCTGGCGGCAGAGCCTACTGTGTAGTCACGGATGTTCTGGGTCAGACAGCAAAAACGGCAACTGTCCAGCTGCGGAATCCGGCAAAGCATACCGGCATCCGCCTTGCGAAGCTGCCCTATACCCTGGAGTATGACCTGCGGCAGGAGCTGCGCACCCGTGGTCTGGAGGTCGTGCAGACCTTTGACGACGGCAGCGAGGAAGTCGTATTTGACTACACGATTTCCGGCTACGATCCCAATAAGGGCGGTCAGCAGACCATCACGGTCACCTTCGGCGATTACACCCAGACCTTCACGGTCACGGTAAACGAGGAAAAGCTGAGCTTTGCCAATACCCAGCAGAAGATCGAGGTCAGCGCCCCCGAGGGTGCAGTGGACAGCGAGACCGAGCTGGTGGTAGAAAAGGTGGAGGCGGAGCTGGAGATCCCCGAGGTTCCGGAGATCCTGCAGGAGAATGAATCCGTGATCTTCGACATCGCCCTGGAGAAGGACGGCGAGACTGTCCAGCCCACCGAGACCGTTCAGGTGTCCATCCCTGTTCCGGAACACATGGACAGCAAGCGGTGCAAGGTCTATCACATTGATGATCATGGCAAGGCCAAGGACATGAATGCCCATTATAAGGATGGCCGCATGGTCTTCGATACAGATCACTTCAGCTACTATGCCATCGTGGAGACCCTCGGTGTCACCATCAGCGGTGTTGTCTCCGGAAACGGCGACATGGCCGGCACGGTGGTAAATCTGATCAGCGGCGGCGAGGTTCTGGAAACCGTATCCGTCTCCCAGAACGGCGCGTATCTGTTCGAGAATGTGGTCGGCAGCGACTATGTGATCGAAGCAGTTCAGGAAGGTCTGCCTGCCAAAACGGTGGATATTACCGTTTTGGATCAGGATATGATCCTGGATATCCTGCTGGCGCTGTTGGGCGATATTGACGGCGACGGTCAGGTCAGTGATGCAGACGCGTTGTATCTGCTGCGCCATACCCTGTTTGCAGACCGTTATCCCATTGTCCAAAACGGCGATGTAGACAATAGCGGCGAGCTGAGCGATGCAGACGCGCTGTACCTGCTGCGCTTCACCTTGTTCCCGGATCGCTACCCCTTGTACCCGGTAAAATAAGCATATAACACGCCCGCGTTTGCCTTTTCCGGCAAACGCGGGTAATTTATGTA
>JAZOSG010000027.1:0-3807 GCA_045657005.1 Faecousia sp. | reverse complement strand
GTCGTTACTGCTCCTGACTGTGCCCGGTAACGCAATTGCATTCGTAATCCACCATTTTTTAACGCAGTAACGATACCGAGCGGGTCAGGGAACTAACGAATTGATAGGCACTTTGCACGAATTGTCCGGCGGCACTGCCGCTCGATAAACTGGAATTTAATTCTCAATTCTGAATTATCAATTCTCAATTATCCTTCTATTGGAGGTTTTACTATGTTTGTAGATAAAGTACGGATCACTGTCTGTGGCGGACGGGGCGGCGACGGCGCTGTTGCCTTCCACCGGGAAAAATATGTGGCAGCCGGCGGTCCCGATGGCGGTGGCGGCGGTCACGGCGGCAGCGTCATCCTTCGGGTCAACGATAACCTGACCACCCTTCTGGACTTCCGCTATAAGCGTAAGTACGCCGCCCAGGCAGGCCAGAACGGACAGGGGCGGAATATGAGCGGCAAGCGCGGCGAGCCGCTGATCATTCAAGTCCCCCGGGGTACCGTTGTACGGGACGCGGAAACGAACCAGATCATTGTAGATATGTCCACCGGCGAGGATCATGTTCTTGCCAAAGGCGGCAGGGGCGGCTGGGGCAACGCTCATTATGCCACCGCCACCCGGCAGGTCCCCCGGTTTGCCAAGGCCGGTCTTCCCGGGCAGGAACGGGATGTGATCCTGGAATTGAAGCTATTGGCAGATGTGGGTCTGGTAGGCTTTCCCAATGTAGGCAAGTCTACATTGCTCTCCGTCACCTCCAATGCCCGTCCTAAGATCGCCAACTACCACTTTACCACCCTGTTTCCCAATCTGGGCGTGATCTACGTGGACGAAGGCGTGTCCTTTGTTATGGCAGACATCCCCGGTATCATTGAGGGTGCTGCAGACGGCGCAGGTCTCGGTCACGATTTCCTGCGGCACATCGACCGCTGCCGTTTACTCGTGCATGTGGTGGATGTTTCCGGCAGCGAGGGCAGAGATCCTGTGGAGGATTTTGACGCCATCTGCGAGGAGCTGCGGGGCTACAGCATCGATCTGGGCGACCGTCCCATGATCGTGGCTGCCAATAAGTGCGACCTGCTGATGCCGGAATCGGACAACCTGGAGCGGCTGCGCAAGCATGTGGAAGAAGCCGGCTGCCAGCTTTACGAGATCAGCGCCGGAACGACCCAGGGTACAAAAAACCTCATGCGGATCATTGCGGAAAAGCTGCGCACCCTGCCCCCGGTAACGATCTACGAGCCGGAGTATGTGGAGATGATCGCAGAAGCCGGAGATCCCACAGAGCTTCAGATCGAGCATCTGGGCAGCACCTGGGTGGTCACCGGCACTTGGCTGGAGCGGCTGATCATGAACATCAACTTCGACGACTATGAATCCCGGAATTACTTCGACCAGCAGCTGCGCAAATGCGGTCTTTTTAAGCGGCTGGAGGAAATGGGCATCCAGGACGGCGACGTGGTGGATATCTATGATATGGAATTTGAATATCAGCGGTAAAAATACCTTTTCTCACCCGGTGCTTGCATCGGGTGAGTTTTTGATATATACTATATAGATAAACAAAGTAAGGAGAGGGCTATGGACTTTAAGGTATTGGCAGTTGGTGATGTGGTGGGCAATCCCGGCATGGAACGGATCCGCCAGTCCCTGCGGCAGTTGAAAATGCAAACCGGTGCGGATTTTGTGATCGTCAACGGAGAAAATGCCGCCGTAGTAGGCATGACCCCCCATCAGGGCGAAGATATTCTGGATGCCGGTGCCGATGTGATCACCATGGGCAACCACACCTTCCGCAAACAGGAGATCGTGGACTACCTGGATGAAAACAGCCGGATCCTGCGGCCTGCCAACTTTGCTCCCCAGTCCCCCGGTAAAGGCTGGGGCATCTACGACACCCGGTTCGGCCCGGTGGCAGTGATCGATCTGATCGGCAGATGCAACATGGATTACACCCCGGACAATCCTTTTTTGATGGTGGAAAAGATCCTAAAAGAGGTAGACACTAAGCTGATTTTTGTTGAAATGCACGCGGAAGCCACCTCCGAAAAGCTCGCTTTAGGCTACATGCTGGACGGGCGGATCAGCGCCCTTTGGGGTACCCATACCCATGTACCCACCGCGGATGTACAGATCCTGCCCAAAGGCACCGGCTATGTAACCGATCTGGGTATGACCGGCCCCAAGCACTCAGTGCTAGGCATCCGTCCCAACCTCTCCATCGCAAAATTCCGGGGGGATCTGACAGGACGCTATCAGTGGGCAGACGGTCCTACCAAGCTGGAAGCTGTGCTGTTTACCATTGACACGGTTACAGGATTGTGCCGCAAGGCAGAAAGGGTCGATATCCTATGATCAAGATACTTCACAGTGCCGACTGGCATTTAGACAGCCCCCTGCTGTTTCGCACCCAGGAGCAGACCCAGCTGCTGCGCCAGGCACTTGCACAGATCCCCGGAAAGCTGGCGCAGCTTTGCGTTCAGGAGCAGTGCCAGATGATGCTTTTGTCCGGCGATCTGTTTGACGGTCCTTATGCCGCAGACACGCTGCAGAATCTTCGCAACGCTCTGGAGGAGGCGGCAGTACCGGTGTTTATCTCTCCGGGAAACCACGATTTTATTGGCTCTGACAGCCCCTGGCTGCAGGAAAGCTGGCCCTCCAATGTGCATATTTTTACCCATCCTGTGATAGAGTCCGTAGCTGTGGAGGCACTGGACTGCCGGGTATACGGTGCAGGCTTTACCGGCATGGACTGCCCCGGTCTTTTGGCGGATTTCACTCCGGAACATACAGAGCGCTACGCTGTAGGTGTGCTTCACGGCGATCCCACCCAAACAAGCTCCCCCTACTGCCCTATCACCACCGAGCAGGTCAAGCAGTCGGGTCTGGATTACCTGGCTCTGGGCCATATCCATAAGGGCGATTCCTTCCGCGCAGGTAACACCCTGTGCGCCTGGCCCGGCTGTCCTATGGGTAGGGGCTATGACGAGACCGGCGAAAAAGGCGCGCTGATCGTCACCCTTGACGACACCGCAAGCGCCCGGTTCGTTCCTTTGGATCTTCCAAAATTCTATGATCTTGAGATCCCGGCGACCCAGTCCCTTTCCGATGTGCTGCCCCCGGTGGGCAACCGGGATTTCTACCGCATCACCCTCACCGGCTCAAGTGAGCCGCCGGATCTTGCCAAGCTGGAAGCGGAGTACGCTCGATTCCCCAATCTGGTGCTCCGGGACAAGACCACACCCCCGGTGGATGTATGGAGCACCGCCGGACAGGACAGCTTTGAGGGTGTATATTTCAAGCTGTTACAGGATGCTATGGAAACTGCCGATCCGGACACCCAAAAAAGGATCCGTCTCGCGGCGCAGATCTCCCGGCAGATCCTGGACGGTCAGGAGGTGGTGCTGCCATGAAGATCTTGTCTATGACTGCCACCTTCGGCAAGCTGTCCCACGAAACTCTGACCCTGAAGCCCGGTCTGAATGTGATCCACGCACCCAACGAGTGGGGCAAAAGTACCTGGTGCGCCTTTATCGTGGCGATGCTCTACGGCATCGACACACGAGAGCGCTCCACCCAGACTACCCTGGCAGACAAGGAACGCTACGCCCCCTGGTCTGGGGAGACCATGTCCGGGCGCATGGACATATGCTGGAATGGGCGAAATATCACCATTGAGCGGCGCACCAAAGGGCGCGCCATCTTCGGAGATTTTCGTGCCTACGAAACGGAAAGCGGCGTGCCTGTTCCCCAACTGACCGCCGCCACCTGCGGCGAGACACTGCTGGGCGTGGAAAAAAGCGTATTTGTCCGATCCGG
>JAZOSG010000026.1:0-5355 GCA_045657005.1 Faecousia sp. | reverse complement strand
TCAACCGTCAAGCTGACCACAGGTGAGGGAATGATGGTTACAGGCACCTGTACTCTTTGTCCCATGGCGGATATTTCGATGTAATAGGTATTGCCCACGGTCCACTGATTCTGATAGCTCTGGTCTGTGGAAGCCTGGGTAGAATACCATGTGCCATTATAGTAGATGCTGTTGTTGCCGCTGCCGCTCTGGGTGGTTCCGTCGGTGAAGGTAGCCGTATACTGGCTCTTTTGCATAACGCTCCAGGGCTCGTAGTAGAAGTACTCTTTATAGCTCTGGGTGTCGGAATCCCAATCCTCCCTGATGTTGCCGCAAGAACCCTCAATGATGGTAACCGGCGTGTAAGTGATGCTCTGCAGGGGAGAGGGGTTGACGGTCACCGGGATCTGGGCAGTCTTGCCTGCCACCGTGACCTCCACCGCGTAGGTGTTGCCAACAGTCCAGGGCGCATCCGGGCTCTGGTTGCTGGTATACTCAAAGGGATACCACTGCCCGTCGTAATAAAAGCCGTTGTTGGTTTCGGTAATCACCGTGCCGTCACTAAAGGTCGCGGTGAAGGTGCTCTTAAAGAGAATATCCCACTCGTCGTAGCGGTAATACTCCACACCGTTTTCTGTATAGTAATTGCCGTTGGTCTTTTCCGTGACCGTCACCGGGGTGAAGGTAATGCTCTCCAGAGGCAGGGTCACAATGGACACCGGGAACTGCACATTCTGTCCCATGATGGAGACCTCCACCGTATAGGTGTTGCCCACTGTCCACTGATTCTGATAGTTTTGGTCACAGCTTGGTGCGAAGGAATAGCTTTCGCCGTTGTAGGTAAGCTCACTTCCGCTACCGGTAAGCACCGTGCCGTCGGTAAATGTAGCAGTGTAGGTGGACTTATTCAGCAAGCTCCACTCGCTGTAATAGTAATACTGCTGGTCTGTTTCAGTCTCCGGATCCCAGCCGTAGGTCAAGTAGCCGTTGGTATTCTCCGACACCTCCACCGGGGTGAAGCTGATGCTCTGCAGAGGAGACTTGTTGATGGTCACCGGGACCTGGGCTTCCTGTCCCATGACAGAAACATTCATGGAATAGGTATTTCCTGCAGTCCAGGGAGTGTAATAGGTCTGCTCACTGCCTTCACTATAGGATGTGCCGAACTGATAGTCTGTACCATTATAACGAAGGTAACTGCCACTTCCGGTTAGAACGGTACCATCCATAAAGGTTGCAGTATAGGTACTCTTTTGCAGCAAATGCCACGGTTCGTAATAGTAATACGATCCGATGACCTCATTGTCCGACCCCCAGATATCGCTGTTATAGCCGCAGGTGCCCTCTGTCACAGAGATGGGGGCAAAGGTAATACTCTGCAGAGGTGTCTTCTCCACCGCCACCTCGAATGTGCCTGTGATATCCCCTTGATAGATGGCGTTCAAATAATAGGTGACACCGGCTTCCAACTGGTAGAAGATATGGAAATCAGGATATCCCCAGTTGTTGGTCATCCAGTATCCCTCAGAATCCAGAAGCTCGCCTTGGGTGTTCTCATTGGAAAGGGAATAGAAGTGGTACATACCGCTTTCCGCAGGGGTAAAGCTGAATTTTACACCGGCTCCCGGTCCTGTTTCCGAGATCACAGCGTCCTGCAGCACCCCCGGTGTCAGCGCAATGACACCCTCTTGCGCGGTGTCAAGGGTGACCGGCTCTACCGCATCTGTCAGAGGCTTCAGCTCCTCAGTCTGAGGAAGTGCCGCCTCAGGCTCCACTGTTTCCAGCACAGGCTGCTCTTCCACGGTCTGTTCCTGAGCAGCAGCGCTCAGGGGCAGCATGGAAACGAGCATGGACATTGCCAGGAAAAAGCTTAGCAATTTTTTCGTGTTTTCGCCCATGTTACTACATCTCCTTTTTTATGGTTTGCCGCAGGTGTCGCACACCGGCAGCATATCCTTACTTGCATAATAGCCGACCTCTATCTGTGTACAGGCGGCACCAAAGGCTTTTCCGCTGTGCACACAATAGGCAACTTGGTGTAAATTGTGATGGGTCACAAACTCCCGGTTGGCATTCGGCAGCTTGCTGTACAGCTCCCGGATCACCGTAGCAAACATCTGCGCTGCCTGGTTGCTCTCGTGCTGTCCGTGCCACACCGCCAGGCTGTAGCCCGGGGTAACCCCTACAAACCAGTTATCCGCGTAATTATCACCGGTTCCGGTCTTTCCTGCCACCTGCACATCGCTGCAGTACGCCTGTTCGCCGGTGCCGCCGGCTGCCACAACGCCCTGGAGCAGCTTGTTCATGGTGTCCGCCGTGCCCGGGCTGATCACCTGCTTGGATGTATCCTGCCGGGTGTACCAGGCTGTACCGTCTTCCAGCTTGATCCCCTGTACCGTTTTCGGTGAGCTATAGCTGCCACCGTTGGCAAACATCTGATAATAGCCTGCCATCTCTACAGGGGTGATACCGGTTTCCAGATAGCCAAGGGCAATATTGCCGATGACCTCCTCTTCCCCGTAATGCTGGACCACATATTCTTCCTCGCTTAGAGGGGTTCCAAGACTGTCCTGTAAAAACGCCATGGATTCCGTGATGCCCAGATCTGCCAGGCACTTCACCGCCACAGTATTTAACGAGGTTCTCAGCGCCTCGTACACCGCCAGGCCTTCCCGGGAATATGTCCCGGTGGCATTTGCCGGCCAGTCCTGTAGCTTTCCGGTATCATCCGCCAGCTGTTTGTAGGGGGAATCCTCATACATGGTCGACCAGTTGGCGATCCCCTTCTCCAGCGCCGGGGTGTAGACACTCAAAGCCTTAAAGGAGGAATAAGGTGACCTGCGCTCTATGGCGTAATTGATCTGCTTATCCTCCAGATCCGTGCTGTACACTGCCAGAAGGCTGCCTTTCAGGTCTGTGATAGCGCAGGCGGTATTGCAGGTCTCACCCCACCGGGCTTTGACCGTTTTCAGCGCCTCATAGGCTGCACTGTCAAAGGCTGTATAGATCTGATAGCCCTGGGTGAACAACCGCTGCTGTGCTTCGGAAACGCTGCACGCTTCCTTTTGGGCGATCAGCTGTGCCGCTTCCGTCAGCGCCATTTCCAAATATGCCCAATTTTCTTTATCGTAGATATCCGTTCCGGTTTTGGTGGTGATCAGCACATTGCCTTGGGCATCGTAAAGGGTGATCGCCTTGGTTTCCTGGCTGTCATCCCCGGGTGGTGCTTCCTCTGAAGCGCCGAAGAAGAGCCATACCGTTCCCACCGCTACCATTACCAGTACCAGCAGGATCGGCACTGCGATATAAATTATCTTTTTCATCGGTTGCCCCCTTCCAGCTTACCAATGGATTGCTGCAGCTCCCGGGAAAGCTCCAAAACCGGCTGATCGTCGATCATTTTTCCCAGAGGGCTGAGCCGCTCCCTGTTTGCAGCCAGCTGCTCCCGGACGGCAAGCAGCTCCTTGCGGCAAATCTCAGCGCTTTGGCGATCCCCGGCTTTTTCGTATAATTCAATGCCGGTAAGCAGCATTTTGCAGTACGCCTCGTATTCGCCGTGTCCAAAGGGATTTCTTTCCAGCGCGGCACGCTGATTTGAGATCACCGCGCCGAAATCACCCTGAGAATAGCAATATTTCGCCTTGATGCTGTAGGGAGCATAGAAATAGGTGTTCTGCACCAGGATATCTTCTGCCAGCGCATTGGCTTCCTCCAGATCCTCCGTCTGCTCTAAAATCGCAAGCTTATTTTGGGTGTTATAGGGATACAGCGTATCCGACAGCTCCCTGCTGCCCAAATGCGCCATCATCAGTGCCGAGCCAATGTACAGGCTCAAAAGTGCTGCCGCACCAAAGCTGATCTTCAGCGGCAGGCGGGGCTTTACCGTCAGTACCTGATCGGTCTGCTCCCGGGAAAGCAGCAAAAGCAGTAGGAAGAACATACCGACAAACTGCAGGTTAAAGTCAAACAGGCTGTGCAGGCAAACAGCACCAACTATGATCTTGTCCGCCACAGGGATCTGCTTCTTGAAAAACCAGATCACGATCGCCGCAATAAACAGCCCTGCAGGAATCAAGCCAATGTCCAGCACCAGCTGTAAAAAGTCATTGTGAATGTATGCAACGGAGTAAACACCGGTCTGGATGCTCTGCTGTGCATAGTAATAGCCCATGTAACCCATTCCAAAGGGGTGCTTCAGCAGCAGGGGCAGTGCGTCCACCCAATACAACAGGCGGCCTACAAAGGTGCTTTCCGTCAGAGAGATGGTCAGATACCGGCGCAGTACCGATTCGGGATCCAGCGCCAGCAGCAGGCAGATCAGGCACACGCCGCCCATTGCTGCCAGAGAAATAAGGCGCACCTTCTTTTGGGTCATGGATAGCAGCATCGCCACATTGGCAAGGATCGCCACCACAAACGCCGTGCGGCTGCCTGTGTACAAAAAGCCTGCGATCAGCACCAGCAAAACGCCATAGTCCCAAAGCTTTTTTCCGGGCTTATGCAAAAGCAGCAATTCGCACACCAGCAGAAATACCGCAAAGGTATTGGGATACTGAAAAGTTCCTGCCAACCGCCCTGCCACCGAAAACAGGGACTTCACAGGATCAAACTGCATACCGATGGCCGAGATCACTGCCAGCGCCGCACCGAAATAAGGCAGCACCTGGCAAGCATCGCCCGTCCCCTCCTGCTGCAGGCAGAATAAGTAAAGCAGCAAGGGTAAAAACTTTAAAAATCCCACAAACGCCATGCCCCGATCGATACCCCACAGGCAGGTCAGTCCATACCCAAGGCAGACCGCGACCACAGCAGAGGTCAGAAGATCCTTGCGGATGTACATCTGTTTCTGCCGGACGATCCTGTATAGCAGCCAAACGCTCATAACCGCCGACAAGGCACAGGAAATATACTCATGGAAGCCGCCCACCAAGAAAAGCGACGCTAACAGGATGCCATCGGCAAAACGAAAGCCTGTCTGTTTTTTCAAAAGCACAACATCCTCTCGATGATTTCCGTCATTAAAGGTCAAAACAACCGCAGATTGCAGCTGCAAAAATTTCCAAAAGGGCATAGTATGTCCATTTATATCATTTTATAACAGAACCGGGTAAAAAGCAAGGAGAAAAACCGGACGCTCACCGCAAAGAAACGCACCCCCTCACCTCTGCAAATTCCAGTTTATCGGGTGGCAGTGCCGCCGGACAATTCGTGCAAAGCGCCTATCAATTCGTTAGTTCCCTGACCCGCTCGGTATCGTTACTGCGTTAAAAAATGGTGGATTACGAATGCAATTGCGTTACCGGGCACAGTCAGGAGCAGTAACGACAAGCGAAGGTTGTCGTGCGAGTTTGTCAGCGGACACTGTCCGCTAAACTG
>JAZOSG010000025.1:0-5578 GCA_045657005.1 Faecousia sp. | reverse complement strand
CCGGCGGTGAAAACGAATTCGTTGCCGCACTCTTTGCAAACTAAAGTCTTGTCTTCGTACATTGTGTTTACCTCTTTTCGGTTTGTTGACGCCCCGTGAAACCCATCAAAACGTTCGGAAATAACCCAGGGTCGATATTTTGGTGATTCCTCACCATGTATCGCATTATACATAAAGTGGTAACTTTTGTCAACACTTTATGAAAAAATAATGCGAACTTTTAACATTTTGTGCAATTTTCTCAAATATCAAATTGGGCCTGCCCGTCGTAAGCAATGTGCAGATGCTCGTAAGCAAGCCGGGTAACGCAGCGTCCCCGGGGTGTCCGGGTCAAAAAGCCCAGCTGCATCAAATAGGGCTCGTACACATCCTCCAGGGTCACAGCCTCTTCGCCAATGGTGGCAGCCAAGGTTTCCAGACCCACAGGGCCGCCGCCGTAATTTTGGATGATAGCGCCCAGCATCCGCCGGTCGATATTGTCAAGACCCAGGCTGTCCACTTCCAAGCGGCTCAGAGCTAGGTCAGCAGCCTCCTTGGTGATCACGCCGTCGCCCATGACCTGGGCGAAATCCCGGACCCGGCGCAAAAAGCGGTTGGCGATTCTGGGTGTTCCCCGGCTCCGGGAGGCGATCTCGTAAGCGCCTTTTGGGTCGATCTCCATGCCCAGGATCGTTGCCGAGCGGGTGACGATCCGTGCCAGCTCCTCGGTGGTGTACAGCTCTAAGCGCAGGCTGACGCCGAACCGGTCACGCAGTGGTGCGGACAGCTGACCTGCCCGGGTGGTGGCACCCACCAAGGTAAACTTGGGAAGATCCAGCCGGATGGAATTGGCAGAGGGACCCTTGCCCACGATGATATCGATGGCAAAGTCCTCCATAGCAGGGTAGAGGATCTCCTCGACTACCCGGTTCAAACGGTGGATCTCGTCAATAAACAGGATATCTCCGGGGTTCAGGTTGGGCAGCAGTGCTGCCAGGTCACCGGGCTTTTCGATAGCAGGACCGGAGGTGATGCGGATACCCGCGCCCATCTCGTTGGCGATGACACCGGCAAGGGTGGTCTTGCCAAGACCCGGAGGGCCGTATAAGAGGGTGTGATCCAGGGGCTCGCCCCGTTTCCTGGCGGCCTCAATGTAGACCGACAGGTTGCCCTTTGCCTTTTCCTGTCCGGTGTAGTCGGACAGCAGCTTGGGACGCAGACCGATCTCTCCGGCATCCTGGGGCGCAAAGGTCGGTGAAATGATCGGCGAGCCGATGTCTTCGTTAAATTCTAAGCTCATAGGAACCTCCAAGGTTAATTGACAATTGATAATTGATAATTGTCAATTTTTTATAACCATTGCTCTGAGTGCATGACGGACCAGCTCTTCTGTGGTGGCATTGGGATCTGCCCCCTTCAGCGCCATGCCGATCTCGCCGGGCGAATATCCCAACTCCTGCAGCGCTGCCTGCGCCATCGCCATATTGCCCTGAGGTGCAGCCATCGGTGCAGCGCCACCGGAGAAATCCAACTCCATACTACCGCCGCCCATTTTGTCCTTCAGCTCCAAAATGATCCGTTGTGCCAGCTTTTTGCCAACACCCTGGGCAGCGGTCAGCAGCTTTTCATCCCCGGTCATCACCGCCAGGGTGAAATTTTGAGGACCGGCAGAAAGGATCGCCATAGCGGCCTTGGGTCCGACACCGTTGACGGAGGTCAGAAGCTCGTAGCAGCGCTGCTCCTCTTTGTTGGAGAAGCCGAAAAGGTCAAAAGCATCCTCCCGGATGGACTCGGTGATAAAGAGCTTTGCCGGCTGATTCAGCTTCAGCTGGGCAGCAGTATAGGCAGTGACACGGCAGCCGTAGCCGACACCGCCGCAGTCAATGACTGCCAAGCCCGGCTCAAGGACAGCAACCGTTCCTGAAACATAGTAAAGCATAAGAGAAAACCTCCGGTTTTTCAATTACCGCATTGCTTTTGCAATGAGAGAAGTACTGGACCGGGCGTGGCACAGAGCGATGGCAATGGCATCTGCGGCATCGTCCGGTTTTGGCATTTTTTTCAGCTGCAGAAGCCGTCTTGTCATATCCTGCACCTGATGCTTGGTGGCGTTTCCGTAGCCGACTACGGCTTGCTTGTCCTGCATGGGCTTATAGGAGGTGACCTCCAACCCCGCCTGCCGGATCGCAAGCAGGATCACGCCCCGGCTCTGGGCAACACCAATGCCGGTGGTGACATTCTGACCGAAAAACAGCTCCTCAATGGCAACCGCATCAGGCTTTGCCTTTTCCAAAAGCTGCCGCATGTCCTCATAAATGATCTCCAGCCGGGCAGAAAAATCCATACCGGCAGGGGTGGTGATCGCGCCGCAGTTGATCAGCCGGGTGCTGCCCCGTTGGGCTTCGATCAGACCAAAGCCGGTAATGCCGTAGCCCGGGTCGATCCCCAGGATCCGCATTAGATACCACCTCTCATAAGGTTAACATAATACATAAGCAGCACAAGAATGAAAAGTGCCAGTCCGATCCGGGCAGCCCAGACCTGCCACCGGGGACGGGGCGTGTAAAGGGGTGCTTCTTCTTCCGGAAATTGTTCGTCGTTCTTTTCCAGTTCTTCCATGGTGCTCACCTCAAAGGCAGATTTTTTATATTATAGCACATTCGTTTAGAATTGACAATTGCCGATTTTGAAATCGCCCAATAGGATCAAATTTCTGTTTATCGCTCCGATGGAGCGATAAACAGTGGACAGTTGATAGTGGATAGTTGACAGTTAAGGTGTTGCCTTCGGCGACTATTTGAATCATTTTCCGTAGGAAAATACCTCAATTGTCAACTGTCAACTGTTAATTGTCAACTTCAAGCGGTAGCTCGATAAATTGGAACTTTGTGATACATGTTTTTGGCGGTTTTGGAAATACTGGTGATAAAAGGCGGTGGTAGTGTGCAGAGGTTTTCCTGTAAGACCAGGATCGTTTCCGGTGCAGGGGCGGTCAGTTATCTGAAGGAAATGGGCAGCAAAAAGCTTTTGCTGGTCTCCGATCCTTATTTTTCCCAGAACGGAACAGCGCAGAGACTTGTGCAGTTGTCCGGTGCGGCGCACAGCAAGGTGTTTGACAAGGTAGCACCGGATCCTTCGGTGGAATTGGCGGCAGAGGGGACTGCCCTGGTACGGGAATTTGCCCCGGATACGGTGGTGGCACTGGGCGGCGGCAGTGCCATGGACTGCGCCAAGGCGATGGTCTACTTTGCCGGAGTGCCGGTGCGTCTGGTGGCGATCCCGACTACTTCCGGCTCTGGCTCAGAGGTGACGGATTTTGCGGTGCTGTCCCACGGAAAGGTGAAGCATCCGCTGGTGGATGAAAAGCTGTGCCCGGAGGTGGCGATCCTGGACAGTACCCTTTTGGAAAAACTGCCAAAGGGGCTGATCGCCGATACGGGCTTTGATGTGCTGTGCCATGCATTGGAGGCATTTGTGGCACTGGATGCCGGTGCGGTCACAGATGCCTTGGCGAAGGAGGCGTTCTGCGTTGCCTATGCCCATCTGCCGGCAAGCTACGCAGGACACTTGGAGGTGCGCGGACGCATCCACGAGGCGGCGACTATGGCAGGGCTTGCTTTTACCCAGGCAGGTCTGGGCCTGTGTCATGCTATGGCCCATGCGCTGGGAGGGTTGTTCCATTTGCCCCATGGGCGGCTCAACGCCATTTTGCTGCCTCAGGTCATAGAGTGCAACAGCCATGTGTGCAGCCATAAATACGCAGTCCTTGCCCGTGCCGCCGGGCTGCCCGGTGCGGCGGATACTGTAGCGGTGCGGAATTTAAAAAACGGACTTGTGCGGCTGCGTCGGGAGTTGGGAATGCCCCAGACCTTGAAAGAGGCAGGCGTCGATCCCCGGCAGGTGCGCTACAGTGCTTCTGAGCTGGTGGCGGCGATATTGGAAGACCCCTGCTGCAAAACAAACCCTATGCCCGTGGAGGATTTCATGGTTCGCAGGATCCTGGAAGAGGTGGCAGGGCGTGTCTGAGAGCCTTCTGTCCGTGGGCCTGGATGTGGGCACTACCACGACCCAGCTGATCGTCTCCCGGCTAACGGTTGAAAACCGGGCGTCTTCTTTTGCAGTGCCGGAAATGCAGATCGCTGACCGGCAGGTAGTCTACCGCTCCCCGGTGCATTTTACGCCGTTACTAGGGGAAAACGCAGTGGACGGTGAGGGTGTGCGGCGCATCGTGGAAGCAGAGTATGAAAAAGCCGGGATCACACATGAACAGGTAGACACCGGGGCAGTGATCATTACCGGGGAGACTTCCCGAAAGGAAAATGCCCGGGCGGTTTTGCAGGCGCTTTCGGAATATGCCGGAGACTTTGTGGTGGCTACAGCAGGACCGGATCTGGAAAGTGTGCTGGCGGCAAAGGGTGCCGGCGCGGTGGAATACTCCCGGCAGACGGGAAAGACGGTGCTGCACATGGATATCGGCGGCGGTACCAGTAATCTGGCACTGATCGAAAATGGCAGGATCACAAGGACCGGCTGCCTGAATGTGGGAGGACGGCTGCTGAAATTCACCCCTGAGGGCAAGCTCAGCTATGTTTCCCCGGTGCTTTCGGGGCTGACGCAGCTACAGCCCGGTGAGCGTCCGGAACAGACACAGGTGGAGCATTTGGCGCAGCTTCTGGCCCAGGGGCTGGAGATGGCGGCAGGGCTGCGTCCTGCCACAGAGCTTTTGGACAGGCTGCTGACCAAGGAGGTGGGACAGCCGTGGACAGCTGCGCCTGCCGGAGCGGTGATCTCTTTTTCCGGTGGAGTAGCGGATTGTATCAAGCAGACGCATCCAGTAGGTGCGTTTGGGGATATGGGTGTGGAGTTGGGGCAGGCGATCCGGCAAAGCGAGCTTTGCCGGGGAGAATATATGCTGGGCAGTCAGACGATCCGGGCGACGGTCATCGGCGCCGGGTGTCACAGCGCCCAGCTTTCCGGCAGTACGGTCTTTTGCCGGGGGGTGTCGCTGCCGGTGAAGAATCTGCCGGTGGCGGTGTTTTCCCGGCAGGAGCAGGAGGCACAGGACTTGCCGGCGCAGATCGCCCGGCGGTTTCAGATGGCGGACAGCGATACGCTGGTGCTGGCAATGCCGGGCATCACCCAGGGCGGCTATGAAAAGGTGGCGGCTTTGGCAGAAAAAATCATAAAAGGCACAGCCGGCAGACCGATCCTTGTCTGTCTGGAGGCGGATATGGCAAAGGCACTGGGGCAAAAGCTGTGCCTGCTAATAAAGGAAGAAACGCCCTGTCTGTGCATCGACCGGGTGCAGCTGGGGCAGGAGTGCTTTCTGGATGTGGGAAATCCCGTAGGGCCTGCCCTGCCGGTGGTAGTCAAGACCTTAGTACTGCAAGCAAATAACTAAATTCCAGTTTAGCGGACAGTGTCCGCTGACAAACTCGCACGACAACCTTCGCTTGTCGTTACTGCTCCTGACTGTGCCCGGTAACGCAATTGCATTCGTAATCCACCATTTTTTAACGCAGTAGCGATACCGAGCGGGTCAGGGAACTAACGAATTGATAGGCACTTTGCACGAATTGTCCGGCGGCACTGCCGCCCG
>JAZOSG010000024.1:0-2854 GCA_045657005.1 Faecousia sp. | reverse complement strand
CCAAGCAGTGGTACATCGGTGAATCCACCATCACCAAGGTGGTCCTGCCCGAGGGCATCAAGAAGATCGGCGCGTATGCCTTTGCAAATCTGACAGGTTTGGAAGAGATCGTGCTGCCCTCTACACTGCAGTCTATTGAATACGGCGCGTTCTACGGCTGTACCGCGCTGCAGAAGATCACCTTCAGTGGTGAGAACAATCTGCAGATCATCAACCAGAACGCATTTGAAAACTGCGACCTGCAGGAGACTGTGGATCTGTCCGCTGCCTGCGTGATCTCTGACTATGCCTTTGCCGGCAACCAGGACCTGAAGGAGGTCACCACCTCCGATGCCCTGCTGTCCATCGGCGAGTATGCCTTTGCCGGCTGCAAGAACCTGGCGACGGTGACCGTCACTGCCCAGAAGGTCAAGTACGGACCCTATGCTTTTACGGGCTGCGAGGCACTGACTTCCTTCTATGTCAATGCCGCAGTGCTGCCGGAGGGTATGTTCTATGAGTGCAAAGCACTGGAAAGCGTTTCCATTGGCGCGGATGTGAATGACATCGGCGAGTTTGCCTTCCGGGATACAGCTGTGAAGACCCTTGAGGTCCTGGACGGCAATAAGACCTACAAGGTTCAAAAGAGCGACCATGTGCTCTCTGCCGACGCAAAGACGCTGGCAGCTGTTGCGCCTACCGTGACCGGCGAGTTTACAAGCGCCAATATCGGCGGCGCACAGGTCACCGCCCTGGCAAACGGTGCTTTCTCTCACAATACACAGATCACCGCTGTTGTGCTTCCTGAGGTGACCAGTCTGGGCGATTATGCCTTTGGCTCTGCCGAGGGGCTGCAGGCTGTGACACTGGGTGAGCTTGAGAAGATCGGCGAATATGCCTTCTTTGAAACTGCCATCACCGTGGTTCCCAGCTTTACGGAAAAAACTGAGATCGGCAAATATGCCTTCTCCTTCAGTGACATCACTTCTGTGACCATCCCTGAAGGCTTTGAGATCGCCGAGGGCGTGTTCAGCGAGTGCCAGAGTCTGGCAACCGTCGTCATCGGCAACGATGTGACCGTCGGCAAGTATGCCTTCAGCCAGAACAAGGACAACATTTTCACCGTACAGAATTACGATGAAAACGGTGAGAAGTACTTCTACTACACCTTCCAGACGGCGCTGACCAGCCTGACCATTGGCAACAACGCTGTTATCGGCGAAAACGCCTTCAGTAACGCCCACTCTCTGGAAACTGTGACCCTGGGCGAAAATGCCGAGATCGGCAATATGGCATTTTATAACTGTGACAGATTGCGTAATATCGACCTGAGTAAGGCAAAGTCCATCGGCAACTATGCCTTCTCCGGCGACAGCTACATGATCTGCCTGGATGACAGCATGACCGTTGGCGCGGTCAGCAGTGAGGGTGCTTACATGTACACCTACCACGGTCCTGATCTGGAAAGTGTGAACCTTTCCTCTGCTGAAAGCATTGGCGAGTACGCCTTTGTGTACTGCCATGAGCTGACCACTGTCACCCTGGGTGAAAAGATCACTGAGATCCCCCAGTATGCTTTTGCTGACTGTAAAAAGCTGGTCAATATCGACCTGTCTCATGTGGAGACTGTCGGTGACTATGCCTTCAGTGAGTGCCGCGCTCTGCCCAGTGTGGTGCTGAGCGTTGTTGAAAGCGTGGGTGAGGGCTCCTTTATCTACAACAGCAGCCTGACCTCTGTAATGCTCAACCCCGAGGGCTGCACCTTGGGCGACAACGCCTTTGCTGAGTGCGGCAAGCTCTCCGGCGTACAGAATCTGAATGTGGTCAAGTCTATCGGCGACTATGCTTTCCTGAACAACGGCATGTCCGAGGCCGACCTGTCCGGCGCGGAGCATATCGGTACATTTGCCTTTATGAAGCCTGCCAAGACTGCCTTTAAAGTCACGCTGGGTGAAGATCTGAAGACGCTGGGAGACAACCCCTTCGCCATGTGCGATCTGGAGCCCTTCTGTATCCTGGAAACAAAAGACTTTAACGGTGCGACACTGGAGAACAGAACCTACACCTATGACATCAGCGATACGGTCAAGGTCATCGACGGATCTGTGTACTGCCAGATGGATACCGGACTTGCTCTGATCACCTACGCAGGCATCAACGATGCGGACGCTGTGGTGGCAGACGATACGGTGCGGATTACCGCAATGGCATTTGCCGATGCGGATGTGCAGATGGTCACCATGCCTGAGACTGTGTTCGCTATCGGACACAAGGCGTTCTACGGCTGCGAGCAGCTCCACACGGTGGTCTTCGGCAGCTACGATGCTCCCACCCTGGAAGAGGAATTTGACCGTACCTGGTACGAGTCCTTCGAGCATGTCCCCGGTACCGGCGACTTCGGCACTTACCAGGATTACAACGGCAACGATGTGCAGATCACCGGTATGGGACTGATCCCTTACTACATGTGGAACTCCACAGACGGCCTGTACAGCAATGTGTTCTACGGTGCGTCCTTTGTGGACTATGTGGGCTATGTGGATCAGAAGCTGACAATGATCCGTCCTGCCAACGGCCAGAATTACGATTCCTTTATCTACAGCCAGTACTTCGATGTGACCATCGACGGTGCGCAGGCACCGGATAAGAACACCCTGGAAACCATTCGCGCCATCAAGGCGATCCCCGAGCGCGTCACCTATGAGCAGAGAGCCATCGTGGAAGCTGCCCGCGGTCTGTATGACAAGATCGCCACTCTGGAGCAGCAGTCTCTGGTCAGCAATTATGCGGATCTGGTGTCTGCGGAGCAGAGAATCGTTTCCCTGACACCCACCCAGGAGGAAGCACCTCCTGCTGACGATGTCACCGAGACACC
>JAZOSG010000023.1:0-13327 GCA_045657005.1 Faecousia sp. | reverse complement strand
ATTCCAGTTTATCGGGCGGCAGTGCCGCCGGACAATTCGTGCAAAGTGCCTATCAATTCGTTAGTTCCCTGACCCGCTCGGTATCGTTACTGCGTTAGAAAATGGTGGATTACGAATGCAATTGCGTTACCGGGCACAGTCAGGAGCAGTAACGACAAGCGAAGGTTGTCGTGCGAGTTTGTCAGCGGACACTGTCCGCTAAACTGGAATTTGTTCTTTTATGACACCAAGCCCCCGGACATCGTCCGGGGGCTTGGGCTTTATTCTGCTTCGACGCCGCCGTGGCTGCGGATGGACAGCACATGGCAGGCGCCCTCGCCCAGGACCTTGTCGATCCCGGCACGGAAGTCTTCCAAAATATCAAAGGGAACAAACGCCTGGACCGTTCCGGCAAAGCCGCCACCGTGTACCCGGTAGCCGCCTCTGCCCTTTAAGTAATGCTTGCACAGTGCCAGCGCGATAGCCACATCCTGATGCTCGGTGTAGCCTGTGGGGATCACATTTTGCAGATTCATATAGGAGGAGAAGCCGCTTTCGTTCATCAAGCCCAGATACGCTTCAAAATCTCCGGCGCGCAGCGCCTCTACCTGCCGGGGGACCCGGGCATTTTCCTGATAGAAATGGATGGCGCGCATCACTGCCCGGTCGCCGCACTGCTGCCGCAGGGCAGGGATCGCAGCATAAAATTCCTGTTCATCGATCTGCCGCAGCACTTCTTTGCCGAAATAGGCGCAGATGCCTTTGAGTTCCTGGGTAATGGCAGCATACTCATCGGTCAGATCGGCGTGGCTTGCCCGGGTGTCAATGATACACAGGGCATGACCGCAGGCCGCAAAATCAAATGCCACCGGCTCAATGACCGGATGTTCCTTATCCGCAAAATCGATGGTGACCATACCGCCCACCGCCGATGCCATCTGATCCATCAGACCGCAGGGCTTGCCGAAAAACACATTTTCCGCGTACTGACCGATCATGGCGATCTCTGGCTGGCTGACCTTTCCACCGAAGAACAGGTGGTTGATGATGGTGCCGATCAGCACCTCATAGGCAGCCGAGGAGCTTAAGCCCGAGCCGGGCAGCACCGTCGATTCCATATACGCGTCAAAGCCGGACACCTTGCAGCCCAGCTGCACGAACCGGGCAGCAACGCCCCGGATCAATGCCGGGGTGGTGTTGATCTCCTCAGGCTTGGGTGTCAGCTGGCTTAGCTCTACCACGCTCATGGGATAGCCCTGGGACAGGATGCGGATGGTATCCGTGCCATTTTCCCGAACAGCTGCCTGCATGTCCAGATCCACCGCGCCGGCAAGAACTCTGCCCCTCTGATGGTCGGTGTGGTTGCCGCTGAGCTCTGTACGCCCGGGGGCAGAGAAGTACCGGGAAGGCTCTGTGCCGAAGGCTTGGGCAAAGCCCTTATTCAAAGCAGCCTTACGCTGGGAAGAAAGGATCATTTTTTCCATATGTACGCTCCTTTTGGGTTTTCTTCATTATACCCGGTCTTTTTCAAAAAGGGAAGACCTTTCCTTGAGAAAAACCGCTGTATTTTTCCTGCATTTTCCAATTGGCTATTTACATTTGGAAAAATATCGTGTATGATAGACACGAACAGAGTAGGAAACCCTGCGTGAAGTGCTGCCAGAATGGGGAGTTGTGTGGCAGACGAAGGACTTTTGTCCGCGATGGGGTATCCGCACCCGCTGCACCATATTGGATAACTTCCTTTATGCGAAGCGATACTCGGTCGGGTATGCAGCTGCATACCTCTGGGTGTTAGTCCGTATTTTACTCCCCTGCGCACTTTGCGCATGGGGATTTTTTATACGGCTGACCCCATAGTATAAGGAGGTCATTCCATGAAAAAGACAAAAATCAAAACGACCCACCGTCAGCGCATGGCTACCAAAACCCTTGCCTACTGCTCTTTGCTGGCTGCTCTGAGCGTAGTACTGGCTCGGCTTTTTGCCTTGATGCCAGAGGAATCCGCCCGATTCTCCATCGAAGCAGTACCGATCTGCATGGCAGGTATCCTGTTTGGTCCTGTTGCCGGTGGACTTGTAGGCTTTACAGCAGATTTTGTAGGATGTCTGTTTTCCCCTTTTGGCTACAATCCGCTGTTTTGTGTGCCGCCTATTCTCTACGGCGTATTCGGAGGTCTGGCACAGCGCTTTTTGACAAAAAAGGTTTCCGTGACCCGGCTGCTTGTCAGTCTCTTGCCGCCGGTAGTGCTCGGCTCTATTCTGTATCAAAGCGCCGCCTTGGCGTATGTCTATTATTCTGAAACCTTCTGGGCTGGCTTTGCGCTGAAGCTTAGCACCCGCGCGATCCAGTTTGGCATTATGCTGGTGCTGGATACCGCCGCGCTTTACTTGCTCTTCAAAGCAAATATTTTCAGCCGTCTGGGGCTTTGGCCTCCTATCCGTCAGAAAAACAACGCCGGGATCACCAACGCCGAGCAGGCCATCGAATATATTCACAGCGTTTGCTGGAAGGGCAGCATCCCGGGTCTGAGCCGGACGCGGAATCTGCTGGATCTTATGGGAAATCCCCAGGATAAACTGAAGTATGTCCACATTGCCGGCACCAACGGCAAAGGCTCCACTGCTGCCATGACCGCCTCCATCCTGCAAAAGGCAGGCTACCGGGTAGGTCTTTACACCTCCCCTTATATTTACCGCTTCAACGAGCGGATGCAGGTAAACGGCGAGCCCATTTCCGACACCGAGCTGACAGAAATCACCGCCTGGATCAAGCCCCTGGCACAGTCCATGGAGGAGTGCCCCACGGAATTCGAGCTGGTCAGCTGCATTGCCTTTGAGTACTTTAAGCGGAATCACTGCGATATGGTGGTACTGGAAGTTGGCATGGGCGGCGCGCTGGATTCCACCAATGTGATCAAAGCGCCGGAAGTGGCAGTGATCACCAATATCGGCCTTGACCACACGGATGTTTTGGGCAGCACGGTGGAGGAGATCGCAAAAACCAAGGCAGGCATCTTTAAAGAAGGCAGCAATGCAGTTATCTACCGGGGCAGCCCCTCTGTAGAGGCTGTGTTTGAAGCCGTCTGCGCTGAGAAAAACATTCAACTAACCAAGGCGGATTTTGAAAGCCTGCGCCTTGTTTCCCACGGTCTTGAGGGACAGGTTTTCGACTTCGGTGAGCGCAAGGGTCTGGAGCTTCCCCTGCTTGGCGATCATCAGCTGCACAACGCGGCGGTGGTGCTGTCCGTTGCGGACGCCCTTATTGCCCGGGGCTGGAAGATCTCGGAAGAAAACATCCGCGACGGCATCCGGAGCGTTTCCTGGCCCGGACGGTTTGATGTGATGCGCAAAGACCCCCTGTTTATCATTGACGGCGGTCACAATCCCCAGTGCATTGAGGCACTGGTCAAAAATATTGAAGACTATCTTTCTGACAGAAAAGTGATCGTACTCACCGGCGTTCTGGCAGATAAGGATTACGCGGATATGTACAAGCCTGTAATGCCTTTGGTGCAGGAATTTGTATGCATCACACCCCCAAACCCCCGAAAGCTGGACGCAAGCCTGCTGGCACAGTATCTTTCCGAGGCAGGCGCAACCGCCACAGCCTGTGCTTCCATTGAAGAGGGCGTTGTCACCGCTATGGAGAAGGCAGGCAAAGACGGCGTCGTGCTGTGCTTTGGCTCTCTTTACTCCATCGGCGCGATCCGCGACGCCCTCACCCAGGTTGCATAAGGATAAATTCCAGTTTGTAGAGGTGTTTCCTTTTTAGGTTGTCATTTCGACCGAGGCGTAGCCGAGTGGAGAAATCCGTTCTCCTGCAATAGAAATTGCGGATTTCTCGACTTCGCTTTGCTCCGCTCGAAATGACAGAGAAAGGACGAAACACCTCGATAAACTGCAATTTGACACTGCTATCATTTCCGGATATAATGTAAGAAAAACAGTAAGGAGCGTTTGCTATGCATATCCATCACGATCACATCGGCTCCGGCGATCACAGCCACAGCCATGAGCATACCCACACCCATGAGCACACCCACGACGGTGTCGCCCATACCCATGAGCACTGCCACGCCCACGAGCACAGCCACCAGCACCCCCACGAGCATGACCACCTGCATGGCGAGGGACATACCCACGACCACAGCCACGACTGCGGCGACTGCGGCAGCTGCGGCGGCTGTCAGCACACTCCCATGGAGGAATTGCTGGCACTAATGAAGTATATGATTGGTCATAACGCAGCCCACGCCAGAGAATTGGCAGAGCTTGCCGTCCAGCTGGAAAAGGCAGGCAGTCACGCCGCTTACGAGCAGGTGATGGCAGCGGTGTCCGATTTTGAAAAGGGCAACCTGCGGCTCTCCACCGTTCTGGCAAGCCTGGATGTAAAGTAAGGAGCGTCTGTATGTGTCTTTCTACCGTATATAAGAACAAGATGGAGGAAGCCTGCATCGCCATGAAAAATGTCATGCGCATCGAATGCCGTGACGGGCAGGTGATCCTGACAGACCTGATGGACCGCTCTGTGGTGATCCAGGGTCAGCTGGAGCAGGCAAACCTTGTAGATGGCTTTGTGATCGTCAAGGAAACTGCTTAAACAAAAGATAACCGGAGTTGCCTGTTGGCAACTCCGGTTTGATTTTTATTTTCCTTTTACTCTGGCTTCGATCCGTTCCAGTGCGTATTTCATAGCATCATAGCTTTCCTGGGATACCCGGTCGATATAGCCCTCCTCGAAAGCCTTCATCGCCTCCCGGATCCGCAGCACCTTCAAGGGTCTTCCCTCTTCCGCCATGGTAAAGATAGGTGTATAGCTGTAGCCGGTGATCCGGGTGTCTCCGCTTTCGTTGTTCTTGGTGATCTCCAGATCCAGGATCACCGAATACTCTGAACCGGCACGCTGGGCATCCCCCAGAAAATCGCCCAAGGAATAGGCGACAAAACTGCCGCTCTGGGCATCATACTCCATTTTCTGCACATAGTGGGAGTGGGTCCCGATGATGGCATCCACGCCGTTTTCCTGCAACAGACGGCAGATATCTTCCTGGCTGGTACTGATGGTATTGTTGAACTCACTGCCCCAGTGCAGCAGCGCCACCGTAAGATCCGGTTTTTCCTTGGCGGCGGCATCTAAGATCTTGGTGATGCCTTCCGTATCGATCTTCTGGTAATCTGTGGAATAGTCGGTGTACAGTACATTGACACAGCCCTCATTTCCCACAGGCAGCGCCATGCCGTCCATACCCTTGGTAAACGCCACAAAGGCGATCTTGATGCCCTGCACCGTCTTGATGGTATAGCCCTTGGCAGCCTTCGCCTCACTGGGTTCGGCATATGCGCCCACAGGCTCCATCCCTGCCAGGCGGATCCCATTGATGGTATTTTTCAGTCCGTCCATACCCCTGTAAATGGAGTAGGAATTTGCCAACTGGATCAGATCTACACCTGCATCCGACAATGCCTGCGCCATGGTCTGGGGCGCGGAACGGTCTGTGCCGTAAGGAGGTCCGCAAAGATTCCCCTCCAGATTCAAGGCAGTCACATCCGCCTGCGCCAGAAGATGGGCAACGTCCAAAAAGGTGTTTGTATAGTCATACTCCGTACCGCCGGCGTTTACCACCGCTTCGTTGATATTCAGATCTCCGGCTGCCGCCAGATGGATCACCGTTTCAAGGGGCGCTTCCGTTTGGGAAGTGCCGTCCTGGGTCTGCTCTGTCAGCGTGTCGGTCTGGGGGGGCTGGGTGCTGTCAGCACCGTTTCCGGCACTGGCAAGGGCAATGATCAGCACCGCGCACAGCACCAGTACGATCCCGGCAATGACCAGTCTGACAATCATACCGCGCTGCTTATTCTGCCGCTGCTGTTCCCGTTCGGCTCTGCGTCTTTTAAATTCTTCCGGGTCAAGTGCCATGCTGCCCCTCCTTTCGGTGTTGGTCTTTTTCGTATTTTACACCATTTTGGGCAGTTTCACAAGTCCCAGTTCATTTTATTCCGATTTTGACAAGGCGCAGCAATATCTTGTAATTTTCCGCATATTTTCGTCCAACATCTTGTGTTTCGACAGATTTCTTGCAAAAGCTGTGGTATTATGTTGACGCGACCGCCGGGAATGGCAAATATAAAAATCTTACACCCCCTTTTGCCCAAGGCATACGGTGATCACCGTAGCGTCATCCTCTCCACCCAGCTGCGAACAGGTCAGCAGGCTGCGCGCCAACTCCCCGGGCGACGCGCCTACCATGTTCAGACAACACTGTAAGGCTCCCTCTTCTGCCACACCGTCGCTGACCAGCAGCAGGATCTCCCCCCGGCGCAGGGACAGTCGATGCGCCGTTTCCCGGCAGTCCGTTACAGACAGTCCGGGAGGCGGCCCGGCTGTCCCGATTTTTTCTGCCCCCAGGACAGATACCAGATAACTGGGTGCCGCGCCCCATTTATACAGGGTAGCCCTGCCGGTCTCCAGCTGCAGTTCCAAAAGATCTACTGTGACCGCACCGGCTCTGCTGCGCAGGGCGCAAAGGCTGTTCAGGCTTTGCAGCGCGCTTTGGGTGGGATACCCGGAGGTCAGCAGCCGTTTCAGCAGCTCCAGTGCAGTCTTTCCCTCCTGCACAGCGCCCAGGCCTGTCCCCATCCCGTCGCACAAGACCACAAAATAGCGGCACTGGGTACCGGCAAACATGGCACAGCGGTCACCGTTGTCCGGTGCCGGGCGGTTGCTGTAGATATGTACCAGCGGCTCGTAACAGGGGCTTAGTCCCTCGCTGCGCCGGGCAAGTCCGTCGGACAGTTCCTGCAAATACTCCGATAAAAACCGGTATTGCTGGACCACCGCCGCCCGGTATTCCCGTTGCCGTTCCCGGTCCGCCCGGATGGAGCGCAGCTGCTCCTGACTGCGGTGCAGCTGCGCAAGAAATCTGCCGTTCTTCCGGCAAATGATCGGCAGCTCCTCCCCTGTCAGCAGGGGCTTGTGGAGGATCGCCGAAGGCAGCTGGGCGATCCGGCGGCTGTCCTTGCAGGTCTTCCTACAGGGGCAGCCGCTGCAAGCCTGCTCCGCCGCCCGGGCAACCAGCGCGTCCTCGTCCACAGGGATCTCCGGTGTCTCCAAAAGCAGCTGCTCTGTCTGGGAAAGCACATTGGCTGCCATTTCCAGACGCACCTGCGCCACGCCGGTCTCGCCCCGGCGGTTGGGCAGTTTGGTCGGCGAAGGGAGAAAAACGCCAACCACACCGCCTACCAGCAGTGCCGGGACGGGGATCATATCCAGATCCCGACCCACGGCTGCCACCAACAGGTACACCAGCATCGGCGCAGTCGCGCCCATCCATCGGGGATACCTTGGCAGAAAGCGGATCAGATAGCTGCCGCAGAGCACACATGTCATAGACACCGTAGTGATGCCCGAAAGATCCAGCGCCACCCCTGCCAGCGCCACCGCCGGAAACGCCCCGGCTACCGCCAGCGCCCCGGCGGCGATGACCCCAAAGCTTGCGTAGGGAAGGGGCGCGATCTGCGCCAGCGCCAGTACCCCAAGACCGCAGGCAAGCCAGTCAAGGATGGGATTGCGGCCCTGCAAGACCCTGGAAAACAGCCAGGCAGCGCCGGCACCCAGCGTCACCCGAAGCAAATAGCCGCCAACAGAGGTGGTGTCTCCCAGCCAGGTCTGGAAGATCACGCCGGAGGCAGAAACGATCAGTCCTGCCAGCGCAGGCAGCAGCAGGGGTGTCTCTGCCGTGATCCGGTGATCGCCGAGAAACAGCGCCAGCAAAAGCCCTGCCAACAGCCATAAAAGCCCCTGCTGCCCGGCACTGCCCCAGAAAACCAGATATCCCAATGCGCCGCCTGCGGCGCTGAGCACCGCAGACCAACCGGTACAGGCGCACACCAGCCCCATAGAAAGGGGCAGCGCAGTATGGTCAAGGCTTGCGGCACTGAGCCCAAAGCCTGCCAAAAAATGCCCGGCTGCCCGGGCGTATAAGTGGATCCTGGGATCCAGCGCCAGCTCCCGAAGCTTACGCTTTCCCTGCCGCACATAGGACTGTAAGGCGATCATCATATGTAAACACTACCTTTCAGGATTTATATAAAAATCCTAACACGCAGCGGCTGATTATTTTGTCGGAATCCTACGGACAAATAAATTCCAGTTTATCGAGCTGTCTGTCGACACGCAACCAACCAATTGTCATTCCGAGCCAGTCCGCAGACTGGCGTGGGAATCTATTGGTATAGCTTGTTTTTTGAGATTGCCACACCAGTGTGCGCACTGGTTCGCAATGACAACAAAGATTTGCAACTGCTCGATAAACTGGAATTTATTGGGATGCTTCCCGTACCTCGGCGTAAAGATGGCAGGCGCAGAGATGTCCCGGCTCTACCTCTGTCAATGCAGGCGTTACCCGGGGACAGATATCCATGCGCTTTGGGCATCGGGTGTGGAATTTACACCCAGAGGGAGGATCTGCCGGAGAGGGGATGCTGCCCTGCAGCACCTGCCGGTTCATTTGATGCTCCGGGTCCGGGACCGGAATGGCCGAAAACAGCGCCTGGGTATACGGATGCAGCGGCTTTTGAAACAGCGTATCCGTATCCGCGTATTCCACCAAGCTGCCCAGATACATGACACCCACCGTGTCGCAAATGTGCTCCACCACCGACAGGTCATGGGAAATGAACAAGTAGGTAAGGTGGTACTGCTGCTGCAGATCCTTCAAAAGATTGACGATCTGCGCCTGGATGGACACATCCAGCGCCGACACCGGCTCATCGCAGATAATAAACTCCGGGTTCAGTGCCAACGCCCGGGCAATACAGATCCGCTGCCGCTGTCCTCCGGAAAACTCATGGGGATAGCGGTTTTTATGAAAGCTCTGCAGACCGCAGCTGTCCATCACCGCGTTGATGTGCGCATCCAGTTCACGCCTTGGCACCAGCTTATGCTCCCGGACTGCCTCTGCGATGATCTCGCCCACAGGCAACCGGGGAGACAGGCTGGAAAAGGGATCTTGATAAATAATCTGCATTTTGGGCCGCAGTGCGCGCAGCTGCGCCCGGTTCAGGTCATAAATTTCCTGTCCGTTAAACAGCACCTGTCCGCCGGTCTTTTCCCCGGCAAGCCGCAGGATCATCCGCCCGGTGGTAGTCTTTCCGCAGCCGGATTCTCCCACCAAGCCCATGGTCGTGCCCCGGCGGATCCGAAAGCTGATCCCATCCACCGCCTTGACAAAGCCCTTTGTCCTGCCCAGCAGACCGCCCTTAATGGGAAAATATTTTTTCAGATCCTTCACCACAAGGATATCATTTTCCATCTTCATCCTCTTTTCTTCCCCGGTAGCAGCTGACGGTATGGGTCGGCGACAGTTGCATTTGGCAGGGGTAATCCCCGTCGCAGTCAGCAAAGGCATGCTCGCACCGGTCCCGGAAATAGCACCAGGCAGGAAGGGCTACCGGATTGGGCACCTTGCCCGGAATGGAATAGAGCCTGTCCATGGGCTTTCCCACCACCGGCTTGGATGCCATCAGTCCGATGGTATAAGGATGCGCCGGGGTCTGGAAGATCTCCCGGACTGTCCCCTGCTCCACCACCTTGCCGGCATACATGACCACCACAAAATCTGCAAGCCCTGCCACCACTCCCAGATCGTGGGTAATGAGCATCACGGAGCTGCCGGTTTTCTCCTTCAAAGAGCGCAGCAGCTCCAATATCTGCGCCTGGATGGTCACATCCAGGGCAGTGGTAGGCTCGTCGGCAATGATCAGCCGGGGATTGCACGCCAGGGCTATGGCGATCATCACACGCTGCCGCATACCGCCGGAAAGCTGATGGGGATACATCCGGTATACCCCCCGGGCGTTGGCAATTCCCACCATTTCCAAAAGCTCCAGCGTTCGTTTTTCCACTTCTGCAGGGGTACGGAAGCGGTCATCGTGGAGCTTTATCACTTCCTCGATCTGCTGTCCGATGCGGAACACCGGATTCAGCGCCGTCATAGGCTCCTGAAAGATCATGGAGATCACATTGCCCCGGAGCTTTTGCATCACCTGCTCCGGGGTCTTGGTGATATCGTAGGCCTTGTCACCCAAATTCAGCCGGATCGCACCGCCGGTGATCTGCCCCTGGGGTCGCTGCAAAAGCTGCATCAGCGACAGGCTGGTGACCGATTTTCCGCAGCCGGATTCGCCTACCACGCCTACTACCTTGCCCATAGGAATATCAAAGGACACCCCGTCCACCGATTTGACCACCCCGGCATCGGTGTAAAACCAGGTGCGCAGATCCTCGAATTCCACAGCGTTTGCCATGTCGCGCATCTGGGTCAGATATTCCTGCTCCGGAACATTTTTCCGTTTGCGCTTTTTTTCCAGCGCATCGGTGATCCGCCGGTTCTGCCGGGCAAGCTGCCGATAGGAAACAGACTTTTCAGGCATGATACCCCTCCGTTTATCGTTTCATTTTGGGGTCGAAGGCGTCCCGCAGGCCGTCGCCCACAAAATTAAAGCCCAGGACTGCCAGCACAAGACAAACACCTGCCGGGATCCACACAAACCAGTACGAGGTCAGCACATGGGCATTGGACACATCGTTCATAATATTGCCCCAGGAGGCAAAGGGGAATTTCACACCCAGTCCCAAAAAAGAAAGGGTCGCCTCCGTAAGGATGGTTGAGCCCAGGCTCATGGTGCAGGTAACGATCAGCTGTGGGATCACATTGGGGATCAGATGCCGGAAGATCCGGTGGCTGATCCGCAGTCCGCTGGATTCGGTGGCGGTCATAAATTCCTGCTCCCTGAGGCTCAGGATCTGTCCGCGTACCAACCGGGCAATGCTGGGCCAGCCCAAAAATCCCAGGATCAGCATCAGTAGCAGCATCCGGATCTGGGGATCCACACGCATACCGTCCATGGCAGCGCCTAAAATGATCAAAAGCGGCGTAGAGGGGATGCAGTAGAAAATGTCCACCACACGCATCACCAGGTTATCCACCCATCTGCCAAAATACCCGGCAACACCGCCCAAAACCACGCCCAAAAAAGCAGCGATCAGCACCACGATAAAGCCGATGACCAGCGAAACTCTGCCGCCGTACATCAGCCGGGTGAGCATGTCCATGCCGTTTTTATCCGTACCCAGAGGGTGCTCGGCTGTGGGCGCGGCATAGGAATCCCAGACTAGGGTCGCTGTCGCCTCCCGGACAGACCAGAGCTTGCCCGCCGCGTCATAGACAAGGGAGAACTGCCGCTGACCGGTCTCATCCTCATATACAAAGCCGTCATAGCCCCTGTCGATGGCATCTTCCACCAATGCCCGGAACTGCCGTGTGATCACCGTGCCGCTGACCCGGGATTGGACGATCAGGCGGCTGATATAGGCTTTTTCCTCGCCACCGGACAAAATGCTGCCGTTTTCGAGGGTGTATTGTGTTCCCTGGGAGGAAAAATCTGTGATGCCGTTTGTGTACGCCTTCAGCGCGTCAAAGGTAAAGGAAAAGTCAGCCGCCGGGCTTAGGATATCCTTGTAGGCAATGCCGATCAGTGTATTCCCGGCAGACAGGCTGTAAAACGCCTCCCCCTCCCGGGTAATGCGGTAGACCGTGTCCCGGTAGGTAAAGGTGTCCTGTTTTCCCTGATGCAGGGTAAACTGTGCCTGCAGCACCGCGCCGAATTCCTGTCCGTCCGGGGCGGCAAACCGGAAATCCTCGTTTCGGGTCACGCCGGCAAATTCCTTCAGCTGCTGCTCCCGGCGGTAAAACACCTGCTCCTGTCCGTAAGGGCTCAGGGCGCCGCCCAGAAAAGAAAACAGGAACATGAACCCCAGGATGCCAAGCCCCACCACTGCCAGCCGGTTGCGAAAAAACCGCCGGGCAGTCAGTACGCCGGGGGATATGGTCTTGCCTGTTTCGTTGTCATCCATACTTATCCTCCTAACCGTACCCGGGGGTCAACCGCAGCATAGGCAATGTCGGAAATCAAATTTCCCAGCAGCGTAAGTGCCGCCAGAAAGGTCAGGTAAAACATGGAAAAGGGGATATCCCCGGCGATCATCGCCTGATAGGAAGTGTAGCCGATGCCCGGGATCGCAAACAACGTCTCGGTGATCAGCGCCCCGGCAAACAGTCCCGGCAGGCTGCCGCCGATGATGGTGACCAAGGGGATCAATGTGTTGCGAAAGCCGTGGCGAAAGACCACTGTCCCTTCCGATAATCCCTTTGCCCGGGCAGTGCGGATATAGTCGGCATTCAGAACCTCCAGCATGTTGGTTCTGGTGTAGCGCATCAGCGATCCGATGGAAATGACCGTCAGGGTCACCACAGGCAGCACCAGATGCTGCCCCATATCCAAAAGCTTTTCCCAATCAGACAGATTCTGATGATCCCGTCCCACAAGACCGTACAGGTCAAACCATCCCAATTTGACCGAGAACACCAGCTTCAGCAAGGTCGCAAAAAAGAAGGTCGGCAGAGAAATGCCTACCAGCGCCCCGGCGGTGATGGCATAGTCGGTGCGGCTGTACTGCCGGGTGGCAGCCAGGATCCCCAGAGGAATGGCGATCAGCAGCTCCAAAACAAGGGCTGCCAACCCCATGACCACAGAAACGCCGATGACCTGGGAGAATTTTTCCACCACGGGAACGGTAAACTTCCAGCTGTCGCCGAAGTTGCCGGTGAGAAGATTTTTCAGCTGAATAAAATAGCCCTGCACCACGCCCACATCCAGACCGTACTGGGCGTTGAGCTGCTCCACCCACTGCTCGTAGGGCTTTGCGCCCGGTGCCTGGGACAGCTGCAGTGCCATAGTCTCCACATACGATGACGGCAGGCAGCGCATCAGCAGATAGATGACAAAGGTCACCACCAGCAAGATCCCTGCTGAGATCCCCAACCGCCGAAGGATATATCTTCCCATGCTCTCACTCCTTCAAATCATACTGCTAGTATCTGTAAAGAGAAAAAAATTATACGAAGGCTTCCGGTGAAAAAAAGCACAGCCTGCCGTTGGGCAGCCTGTGCGATCCTACATATCCTTTTGACGATAAACAGTGGACAGTTGATAGTGGATAGTTGACAGTTAAGGTGTCGCCTTCCGCGACTATTTGAATCAATTTCCGTAGGGAAATAACTCAATTGGTAACTGTCAACTGTTAACTGTCAACTTCGAGCGACAGCTCGATAAACTGGAATTTACTTCATTTCCAATTTTTCGATATCGTTTTCCCAGCCCCAGAAGGTAGTAATATCCGGGGTCAGGGTCTCCAGATCGATCCGCCGGGTGGAAAAGATCACCACATTCTGCCGCTGATACATAGGGATCTCCACCGCCCAGTCGGAAATAATATCCAGGCACTCTTT